>NZ_JAPDDT010000001.1:900000-1152455 GCF_025950235.1 Luteolibacter arcticus
GGTCAGCACTTCGATGGTATAGGTGCCGTCTTCCTTGATGTCGTTTTCGCTCACCGTAAGTGGCACCACTGCATCCTGAGGGGCATAGGTATTGAACGACACCACTGACGAACCGATGACGCGGCCGACGGTTCCGAGTGCCTGCTGGCCCTTGTAAATCTGGGCGTAGGTCACGCTATCGGGATAGAGGTCGTTGCACAGCACCCGGGCGTGCGGAGGCACTCCGGTATAGCGTTTGCCAGATTCGATTCCTTCGACAGCTCCGTCGCAAACCGGCCAGATCTGGATCGTCGAGGATGCGACCGCGGCCACCCGTCCATTTCCGCCGAGGGCCACCTTGGCAGTGAAAGTCTCTTCGCCGCAGGCCTTGGTCGGTCGCTCGGCGGGAAGCGCCTGATAGATCTCGGGATCGGAGAAGTCACCGTTCTTCGTGAACTCGAACATCTCATCGTAGCTTCCTTGCCCGGCACCGTTCGGGTACGGGACATGGAGGTCGGGGTGGTAGAATTTGAAGTCGCGCTCGAGCGTGACCTTGCTGATCCCGCCAAGCGGATCGCCAGGCTCAGCGAGCTTGCGGATGGAGAAGTCCATCGCAAACGGCCGGTCGGCACGCGTCCGCGGCGGGCTGTACGTATCCTCCGAGCGAAGTGCCAGCGTCGCAGCCGGAAGATGGGCACCGATGGTGACCTCATCGATAAGCTGCGGCAGCGGCTGGTACTCGCCGGATCCGCCGAGAATCACATCGAGGTGAATCCCAAGCAGATCGACGTCCACGAGATGCGAGTCGAGCGAGACATTGACGTGGGCAAGCGATCCGACGCCGACGTCGAGCAGGCTGAAGGGATCGTAGGTCTCGTCGTGATAGGCGTAGAGCTGGAGGATGGCCCCGTCGCCTTCGAGCGGCTTCGAGAGAATCTGGCCATTGAGCCCGGAAACCGGCATGTCATAGACGACCGGCTGGCCCTGGATGAGCTGGATCTGGCGGATGAAGTCCACGCCGGTAGCAGGCAGGGCGGTGGCGGCAATGAGTGCAAGGGTGGGGAGTTTCATGGAGGGGTGACAGTTACGGGAAGGACAGTGACGGGGTTGCCACGCAGGGTGGCGATGACGATGCGACCGGCCGCGGCAAAGGCCTTGCGATCGCTTTCAGAGAGCGGGGCCTCGCCGCGGATCTGGGGCAAGGTGACCTCGTGGGTGGAGATCCAATTGCGATTGGCGACGAGGAAGTCCGGCCAAGCCACCGGCTTGCCGACCGCCTTGTTAGACACGCGGGTCGCCACTGCATCGGGACAGAAGACCACCGAGCCTTTTGGCAAGATCGCATGGGTCTCTCCATTACTGATGAAGGCCGACAACTCGGCGATGCTGTAGTCCTTCGCTTTCCGCGCCACGGGCTTGGGCCTGGCAGCACCGGCAGCGTCGCGGCGGGCGATGAACGCTTCGTCGCCGGAGACGTCATTGGCAGGGGGCAGAAGTCCGGGGGGAAGGACTTCCGGCCCCCTGCCGCTGCGGCGCGGTTCGTCGCCCCGGGTGGGGGCGCTTGCAAGCAGACCGAGGGCGGCGAACAGCAAAGGGAGAGGTTTCATAGAGGAGAGCGGCTGATTTTGATCCAGCCGTGGCCCTGCGAGCCGCTGAGGTCGAGGGTCACGCTGACAAGGTCCGGAGCCTGGTAGTCCGGCAGATCGATCAGGCCGGACCCACTTCCGCCGCTGGAGGAGGACGGCGGCGAGCCGAGGATCGTCAGATTCGCATCTCCCAGATCGAGGCCGAGAAAGGGCGGTCGAAAGACCGGGCGCTGCTCCTCGCGGTCGATGCGATAGGTGATCGGAACCGCGGCGCCATACAGGATCGAATTCGACGGCACCGAAATCTCCCCGGTCATCACCGGCGGGGCGGAGTGATACTCGCCGAGGACATAGAAGTAGCCGGAGGGATTGAGATTGTAATACGCCGGCGCGAGCAAGCTGCCGAGCAACCCGGAACCGGCGAGGTGGAAGGTCAGATTGACATCACGCGGGTTTCGCGGGTCGCACAGCGTCCACGAAGCCCCGTAGTTATGGAGCGGCCCGACTTCCACGCCGGGAAAGCGGCCTTTCACGGTCAAATCCTCGGGATAGAACTGGGTCAGCCCGGTCTGCAGGCGGACAAAGGCGGTCGAATCGACCGCGCTTCCGGTCCCGATCAGGCCGAGCAGTTTCAGGTGGAACTGGTTGTTGACCACCGTGGTGTTGACGGCGCGGTTTCCAAGTTCGAGGCGACCGGCGACGCCAAACACGTCGTAGCGATACGGCCGGTTGAAGGAAACGGTCCGACTGCGGGTGCCCTCGGTGAGGACTACCGGGGAGGACATGCCGGGGGCCCAGCATTCAACTTGGGCGGAGACATTGGACAGCAGGGCAGAAACGGCGCACAAGGCGGCCGCGCGGAGGGGGGTCCGGGGGATCATGGCTGGTTGTAAGGGTGAATCGGGTGATTGGCAGTTTGACACTGCCGCAAACCAGATTGGGGGGGGACTAACCGGTCCAGAAGGTGGGACTTCTCGGGACGGACCGGGGACTTGTTCTGTGTAGTTGCGGTGGGTGCCGCGGAGATCGGGAAGTAAAGTTTCCGGTGAACCGGAAATATCAGGGCATCTGAGTAACGGAGTTCTATTGGATTTCCCCCGGAATGAACAAGGCGCGGTGTGAACCAATGATTTATGGGCCGATAAATGACCTTCCCTAACTATTCCTGCTTAAGGATTTCCCACGGAATCGATCCACCCTTTAACTCCCGCCGTGCTTTCCCGACTGCTCCCCTGCTCCGCCGCCCTCCTGCTTTGCCAATGTGCCACCGGCCCTCATCTCGCCATCCCTGGTCCTGCGTCAACGGTGCGGAGAATGGAGGCGATCGAAACCGCCTACACCTACAGCCGCTTGGAATGGCAGCCTAACGAGCACCACCGGAAACACGGCCGGGACAGTAGCGGAGTGCTCGTGCACACCCCTGACACCACGCTTTCCAGCCATGGCCTTTCGAATGGCTGGTGGCAAACCGGCCGGGTCGCTCGCGGGATGGCCTATCAGTGGGGTGGCTTCGACACCCCCACGCAGTTCGTCGCCTCGCTCGAACGCGGTGAAGCCGCCGGCGACATCTCCACCGCGGAGAAGCGGCGCCTCGGCGACGCCGGCACCAGCAAGGAGGCATGCGGAATCGACTGCTCCGGCTTCGTTTCGCGCTGCTGGCGGCTGTCGCGTCCCTATTCGACCAAGGAGCTGCCATCCATCTGCGACAAGCTCCAGAGCTGGGATGAACTGAAGCCCGGCGACATCCTCCTCAATGACCGCCACGTCGTGCTGTTCGCGAAGTGGGCCGCGACGGGAAACTCCCTGTATGTTTATGAAGCAGGCCCCCTCCCCGTGTGGCGGGTGAACGCGGCCGAGATCCGCAAGGACTACCTGCTCGCCCGCGGCTATCAACCGTGGCGCTATCGCGGAATCCGGGAGTAGACAGGCAGGCAGGCTCAGGCACCGGGCAAGTGCATGACCACACGGAGCCCCCCCCCCTGCCGGTTTTCCAAGGTCAGATCCCCCCCATGATTTCTCAGGATGGTCCTCGCGATCGGCAGGCCCAATCCCGTCCCTCCGGTCGAGCGGTTGCGCGAGCCTTCCAGTCTCACGAAAGGCATGAAGACCCGGTCCATGTCAGCCTCCGGGATCCCCGGGCCGTCGTCATCCACGATGACCTCGAGCATCCCCGCACCGGTCCGGGTGCTGACCCGCGCCACGCCGCCATAGCGCACGGCATTCTCGATGATGTTTCGCACCGCCCTCCGCAGGGAATCCGGACGGCAGCGCCATGGCAACGGCTCATCCCCACGGAATTCAACCTTCCAACCGAGCGCGTGCAGGTCTTCGCACAAGCTCTCTAACAGCGCATGCTGGTCCACGGTCCGCGTGCCTCCGGAAGATGCGTCCTCACGTGCGAAAGCCAGGCTGGCCTCGGTGATCGCCTTCATCTCATCCAGCGTCGCCACCAGCTTGTCGCGGGTTTCGCCGTCGGCCACGAACTCCGCCTGCAAGCGCAATGAGGTGATCGGCGTGCGCAGGTCATGACTGATCGCGGCCATGATACCGGTCCGGTCCTCCACGTATCTCTTGAGCCGGGACTGCATGCGATTGAAAGCCGTCGCTGTCCGGCGGATGTCATCTGCGCCTTCCTCCGGCAGGGGGTCCGTGGCCTCGCCGCGCCCGAGTTTCTCCGCCGCTTCGGTGAGCCGTCTCAATGGCCGCCCCACCCGGTTCGCGATCAGGGCCGTCACCAGGCACAACGCCGCGGCCGTGATGCCCATTGAAATGTAGTAGGAAGCGGGCGGGCCGCCCACCGGCCCGGGCTTCGCATAGATCGCATGCAACCACACCCCATCGTCAATCCGGGTGGTCAGGCCAAAGCCGTTCCACTTGTTCAGATGAAGCAGGTTCGCAGGAGATCCCCCTTTCCACTCGTCCAAGGGCAGCGGCTCCCACTTCAGTCCATTCTGAAGCTCGAGGCTGCCAGGAGGCGGCGGCCGACTTGCTTCCATCAGCCGCTCCCGAGCCTGCTTCTCCCACGCGAGCGTTTCCGGCTCGGGTCCACCGGCCAGCCAGAATCTCACCGCACTCGTGCTCGCCGCAGTCACGATGCCCTCGTGAAGGTCGGACTCGGCCGCATCCAGCAATCGTGCCACCGAGGCCGTGCGGGAGATGAACTCATCCCGTCTTAGCAGCGAGACCGTGCGCAACTGCTCGTCCCGATAGATCACCAGGAACACCACCTGCGAAAGGACCAGCGACAGCAGCAGCAGCGTGATCCACTGCCCCGTGAGGCTCCGCATCCAAAAGCGCTTCATCCCGGTGACACCTCCCCGGTGAAGCAGTAGCCGTCTCCCCAGAAGGTCTTGATGAGGACAGGATTCTTCGGATCCTGTTCGATTTTCCGGCGCAAACGGCTGACCTGGTTGTCGATGCTGCGATCCCACGCCTCCGCCTCACGACCGCTTGTTAGATCCAGCAGCGCATCACGGCTGAGCACCTTCCCCGCGTGTTCCAGGAAGACACATAGCAGGCGGTACTCGGCGGTGCTCAGCGGTACCGCCACCCCGTCCGCCCCGGTGACCTCGTGACGGGTCATGTCGAAGAGCTTGTCGCCAAAGCGGACATTGCCCCCTTTCGCGCCGGATTCCTCCGTTTTCACCGGATCGCTCCCTGTGCGGCGCAGCACCGCGCGGATGCGGGCAAGCAGCTCGCGCGGATTGAATGGCTTCACGAGGTAGTCGTCCGCACCCAGCTCCAGGCCCACGATGCGCTCGGTGTCCTCCGCCATCGCTGTTAGAAAAATCACCGGCAGCTTGGAAACGGACCGCAGATGGCGGCAGAGTGACAGCCCGTCCTCCCCCGGCATCATGATGTCGAGCACCGCCAGGTCAGGCACCTCGCCGCGGGCCATCATGGCACGGAATTCCGCCGCGCTGGCAGCCGCGCTCACCTTGTAGCCGTGCTGGCCCAGGTAGCGCACCAGCAGCTCGCGGATTTCCCCGTGGTCGTCGACCACGGCGATGTGCGGAAGGGGTTCCATGCTTCGTCACCGGTAGCATGGCCCTTTCGGGATCACAGGGCGTGCAAAAAAGTGTCGCATTTTGTGCCGGAGTCCGGGCGGTTGCGACAATTCGCGACAATAAATACCGGCGCTTGAGATACCATCGGGCTCTTCCCGTGGTAAGAGTGCCCCGCCGATGAAGAGAGCCGTCTGCTTCCTGATTTTCCTGCTGGTCCTTTCCGCCGCCTATTTCGCGTGGCAAAGGGCGAGCGCCTCAACGGGCGAGCGCGCTCCCGCCACCGCCGCGCCGCGGGCAATACCCGTGACGGTCGCGGAAGCCCGCAAGGAGGAAATTCCCATCTGGCTGGAAGGCATCGGCAATGTCCAGGCGGCCAATACCGTGACCGTCCGGCCGCGGGTCGGCGGTGCCTTGGAAAGCATCACCTTCACCGAGGGCGCGATGGTCAAGGAGGGCGACGTGCTTGCCCGGATCGATCCCCGTCCCTACCAGTCCGTGCTTGCCCAGGAAGAGGCGCGAAAGGCGCAGGATGAGGCACAACTGGCCAATGCCCGCACTACCCTCGGCCGGGTCCAGACCCTCGTGAAGGAGAATGCCGTGAGCCAACAGGCGCTCGATCAGGCGGAGGCCGCCGCGAGCCAACTGGAAGCCCAGGTGAAAGCCGGCCAAGCAGCGATCGATGCCGCCCAGCTCGACCTCGATTTCACTACCGTGCGCGCACCCATTTCCGGCCGCACCGGCGTGCGCATGGTGGATGCCGGAAACGTGGTGACCGCCAGCCAGGCGGAGGGTCTGGTCGTGCTGACCGAACTGCAGCCTATCTCAGTCATTTTCACCCTCCCCCAGCGCTATCTGGCTGACCTCCGCGCCCACATGAAACCGGGTGCCGCGGAACTCGCCGTGCAAGCCCGCGATGAAGACGGCACCCTGCTGGATGAAGGCGTGCTGAAGCTGGTGGACAACCAGATCGACAACACCACCGGCACCCTGAAGCTGAAGGCCTCCTTTCCTAACAAGGACTTCACCCTCTGGCCCGGCCAATACGTTAACGCCCGGGTGCTGGTGGAGACGAGGGAGGACATTCTGGTGGTGCCTGCCGAAGCCGTCCTACCGGGACTGGACGGACCCTTCGTCTACCTGGTGAAGGATGATGACACGGTGGAGGCGCGCCAGACGAAACCCGGGATCACGCTGGGGGGGCTCACCGTGATCGAGAGCGGGCTGCAAGCCGGCGACCGGGTGGTGCGTGAGGGCCAGAACAAGCTGAAGCCCGGTTCGCAGATTAGCATTACCCCCTCGGGATCATGAACATTTCCGCCCCCTTCATCCGGCGCCCGATCGCGACCACGCTCCTCACCATCGGCATCCTGCTGGTGGGTCTCATCTGCTTCCCGCTGCTGCCCGTCGCGCCGCTGCCGCAGGTGGAATTCCCCACCATCCAGGTCTCTGCGAACCTGCCCGGGGCCAGTCCGGAAACAATGGCGTCCTCGGTGGCCACGCCGTTGGAGAACCAACTCGCCTTGATCCCCGGCGTCACCCAGATGACTTCCGCCAGCGGCTTGGGCAGTGTCCAGATTACGATCCAGTTCGACCTGGCCAAGAACATCGACGCCGCCGCCCAAGAGGTGCAAGCGGCCATCAGCGCCGCGGCGGGCCAGCTTCCCGCCAACCTGCCCAGCCCGCCGAATTTCCGGAAGGTCAATCCCGCGGACTCGCCCATCCTGATCCTCAGCCTCACCTCCGAGGTGCTGCCACTCACCGAGGTGAGCGACTACGCGGCGAACGTCGTGGCACAGCAAATCTCCCAGCTCGGCGGTGTGGCCCAGGTGGATGTGATGGGAGAGCAGAAGCCCGCCGTACGCGTGCAGGTGGACCCGGCCAAGCTCGCCGCCGTGGGCCTCACCCTGGATGACGTGCGGGGCGTGATTGCGTCCGCCACCATCAACTCACCGAAGGGCACCATCAATGGCCCGCGCCAGAGCTTCTCGATCTATGCGAACGACCAGCTCCTGAAAGCGGAACCCTACAACGACCTCATCCTCGCCTATCGCAAGGGCGCACCGATCCGCGTCCGCGATGTCGGCCGGGCGGTCGATGGCCCGGAATCCATCCGTTCTTCCGCCCTGGTGAACAACAAGCCGGGCGTCGGCATCATCATTCGCAAGGAAGCCACGGCCAACGTGATCGACACCATCGAGAGCGTGAACAAGCTCCTGCCTTCCCTGCGCGCGTCGATCCCCCCGGCGATGAGCATCGATCTGCTGAGCGACCGCAGCCGGACGATCCGCGCCTCGGTGGAGGAGGTGGAGCTTCACCTGGTGCTCACGGTGGTCCTTGTCACCATCGTGGTCTTCGCCTTCCTGCGAAATACCCGGGCGACCCTAATCGCCAGTGCCGTGGTACCCGTTTCCATCATCGCCACCTTCGCGATCATGAAGCTCCTCGGCTTCAGCCTGAACAACCTCTCGCTGATGGCGCTCACCATCTCGGTCGGCTTCGTGATCGATGACGCGATCGTGATGTTAGAGAACATCTACCGTCACATCGAGGAGGGTATGAAGCCGATGGACGCTGCCTTGAAGGGAGCCAAAGAAGTCGGCTTCACGATCCTCTCGATCACCTTCTCGCTCATCGCCGTCTTCATCCCCGTGCTATTGATGGGTGGCATCGTCGGGCGGCTCTTCCGCGAGTTCGCGGTGACGGTCACTGCGGCCGTATTGGTGTCCTGCTTCGTCTCGCTCACCTTCGTGCCGATGCTGTGCTCGCGGTTCCTTAAGCATTTCGAGCCGCCCACTGGCAAGGGGCCGCGCGCCCTGCTCGACCGCGGCTTGGAAAAATTCTTCGGCGGTCTGGAGAAGACCTACGAGTGGATGTTGCACGTCGTGCTCCGCCATCGGAAAACCACGCTGTTCTCGCTGGTGGTCACGGTGGCACTGACCGGCTTCGTCTTCATGAAGATGCCGAAGGGCTTCTTCCCCATGCAGGACACCGGCCTGATGAATGCCACGGCTGAGGCCTCGGCCGACATATCCTATGAGGCCATGTTCGAGCGCGTCCAGCAGGTGGGAGAAATCATCAAGAGCGATCCCGCCGTGCAGGGTCTCCAGAACCGGATCGGCTCCGGGGGACGCGGCGGCGGCTCGATGAATAGCGCCCGCTTTTTCATCACGCTCAAGGAGCGGGACCAGCGCGATCCCGTCGGCGTGGTGATGAACCGGCTGCGCCAAGCCACTGCCACCATCCCCGGGATGACGGTCTTCTTCCAGCCCCAGCAGGATCTCAACCTCGGCGGCTTCTCTTCCAAAACCCAGTTCCAGTATACCCTGCGGGATTCCGACATGGACGAGCTCAATGAGTGGGCTCCGAAGATCATGGACCGCATGAAGCAGCTCCCGGAATTGCGTGACGTGACCTCCGACCAGGAGTCGTCCGCCCCCGCCCTCACCGTGGAGATCGATCGCCAGGCGGCGAGCCGCTTCGGCATCCCGGCGCAGGATATCAACTCCGCCCTCTACAATGCCTTCGGCGAACGACAGGTCACCCAGTTCTACACGCAGGTGAGCCAGTACAAGGTCATCATCGAGGTCGATCCGGAGCTTCAGAAGGATTCGTCCACCTTCGACAAGATCTTCCTGAAATCCCCGCTCACCGGTGGTCAGGTGCCGCTTTCCTCACTGATCACATCCACCACCGGAGCCAGCAAACCCCTCACGGTGAATCACCTCGGCAAGTATCCATCGGTGACCATCTCTTTCAACCTCGCTCCGGACGTAGCTCTCGGGGACGCCGTGGCCGTCGTGGAAAAGGCCACCGCGGAAATGGGCATGCCCGCCTCTGTCAGCGGCAGCTTCCAGGGAACGGCGCAGGCCTTCCAGGATTCCCTGCGCTCCCAGCCGCTGCTTATCGCCGCTGCCATCGTGGCGATCTACATCATCCTCGGCATGCTCTATGAGAGCTATATCCATCCCCTCACCATTCTCTCCACCCTGCCCTCGGCCGGGCTCGGCGCGCTCCTCACGCTGTGGGCCTTCGGCCACGATGTCGGCGTAATCGCCGTCATCGGCATCCTCCTCCTCATCGGCATCGTGAAAAAAAATGCGATCATGATGATCGACTTCGCCATCGAGGCCGAGCGAGACCGTGGGATGGAACCAGAGAAGGCCATCTTCGAGGCCTGCATCAAGCGCTTCCGGCCCATCCTGATGACCACCCTCGCGGCGATGATCGGCGGTATCCCGCTTGCGCTTGGCCATGGCGACGGTTCGGAGCTACGCCAACCGCTTGGCTACGCGATCGTTGGCGGCCTTGCCCTCAGCCAGTTGCTCACGCTCTTCACCACGCCGGTGGTTTACCTGATGTTCGACGGACTCCTCCTGCGCGCGCGGAAGCTTCGCAAACCTCGTCAGGAAGACGGACTCGGCGACGCAGGATCACAACCTGCCTGAGCCACCCGTTTCATTTCAGGAAGACGGGGCCGACAGTCTCACAGTGAAGCAGGCCCCCTGCCCCGCTTGGCTTTGCACGGAAATGGTGCCGCCTTCCGCCTCGACCAGACCACGACAGATCGCGAGCCCGAGGCCATAGCGGCCCTGGGAACCGGTCCGTGACTTGTCGGCGCGGTAGAACCGCTCGAAAACGTGCGGCAGATCCTCCACGGGAATGCCCGGACCATCGTCCTTCACTTCAAGCACGACCCCACTCTCCTCCTGCCGAATCGTTACCGCGACTGACCCTCCCTCACGCCCATGATGGATCGCATTCTCCACCAGATTGGAAATCACCAGCACGAGGCGTTCGGGACTGCCGCTGGTGATGGCGACTCCACCTTCCCGCGTGATCGAGACGTTCCGCGCCTTTGCCAGTGAATGGAGCCGGCGCACCACATCATCTGCCAGCGCTCCGATTTCCAACGGCGGGCCGGGCTTGCGAATCTCCCCGGCATCGAGACGAGCCAGCTCTAACAACGCCTCCGCCAGCCGCTTCATTTGCCGTGCGGTGTCGAGGTTGCCGGCAAGCACCTCACGATATTCCTCCGCCGGACGCTCTCGCGACAACACCGTCTGGGTCTCGGCAATCAGCACCGAAAGCGGCGTCCGCAGCTCATGAGAAGCATCCGCGGTGAAACGCTTCTGTTGGGCAAAGGTGTCCTCCAGCCGCTCGAAGGTTGAGTTCAGCACTTCCGCCAGCTGTCCGAGCTCGCTGCCTGGATGATCGACCGCGATGCGCTCGGAGAGCTTTCCCTCCGAGATTCGCTTCGCCGCACCGGCGATCTGTTCGATCGGGCGGATCGACCGCGTGGTCAGCCACCAGCCACCTCCGAGCCCCACGACCAGCACGCCAACTCCGATTGCCGATAACCGCGCGGCATAGGGCTTCATCCCGGCCAAGTCTTTCCCCACCGGACGTCCGGCCAGCACGCACTCGCCCATCTCCGTGAAATGATAGGCCTCCCGCAATCCGTCGCGGTCTCGGAAACGCGTCTGGGTATCCCGCGCCTCGCGCTGCGGCAGCGGCACCGTGGCAGGGGCATTCTCCGAACTCTGGACACGCGCCTGCGGACCGGTCCACACGACGTAGTAGTAGCCCTCTCCCGCTTGACCCGGGAACATCGCTTTCACCGTCGCGGGAACCGAGCGATCGCGAAGCATGGGCGGCGGTCCCAGACCGAAGCCCATTTCATAATCACCGAAGTCCTCGCCCTCATCCCGGGGCGGAAGCCGTTTTGAACCACCTGATTCCGACGACGACACGCGGTTGCTCAGGAATGGTGGATCCGGCGGACGAATGCTCACGCCCAACGCCACCGCCCGCCTCGCCAACTCATCGTCCAGTCGTGTCACCCGCTGCGTCTTCTCAAGCTGCCACGCGGTCGCGCCGAAGGCAGCAAGCAGCCCGACCAGCAGGATGCCCTGCCAGATCTGCAAACGCCAGCGAATGGAATCCGTGAACATGATCAGTCGATGAGATAGCCCTCGCCACGACGGGTGACGATCAGGTCCGCCCGCAGCTTCCGGCGGATACCGTGGACATGGACATCCAACAGATTCGAAAGCGTGTCCTCGTTCTCGTCGAAGAGATGCTCGTAGAGTTCCGTGCGGCTGATCACCTCGCCGCGATGCAGCGCGAGGTATTCGAGGATGGCGTACTCGCGGGCTGTTAGAAAGACGGCCTTCCCACCGAACTCGACCTTCCGGCCACGGGTGTCGATCTCCACATCACCGACGGTCACCGTGGAATGCGGACGACCGGCGTGGCGGCGGATGATGGCGCGGATGCGGGCGAAGAGTTCGTCCAGCTCGAAGGGCTTCACCAGATAGTCATCCGCTCCGCCATCAAGACCTTTCACCCGGTCAGTGGTGGCGTCACGGGCGGTGAGCATCAGCACCGGCGTTGCCTTCGTCGCGCGTAGGCGGCGCAGAATCTCCCAGCCGTCCATGCCCGGCAGCATCACGTCCAGCACCACGGCATCGTAATTGAAGGCGGTCGCCTTGAAGAGTCCGTCCTCGCCTTCTTCGGCCGTGTCCACGGCATAGCCTTCCTCGCGTAGCGCCTTGGCCAGCGCGCGCAGCAGTCGCGGTTCGTCCTCGATGATCAACAGTCGCATGAAGAGTCGGCATACCCTGTGCCAAAGGCAGGCTAGCAGGTCCAAGATTAAGCCACCATGAAAGGGAGAGGGCGAAATTTCCGGCGATTTTTCGCGGCTTAATGCACTCTTAATCGACCGTCGGCTACGGTGGGCACGTCGATACGAAAACCATGAAGCGACCCATTCATCCCGCATTCGCCAGCCGTTCCGGCTTTCTCGCGAGCATGGGAGTGGTCGTCAAAGGTTCATCGGTGGGCGACTCGTTCCCGGTCCGCCCGGAATCGCCGCCGACCGACTCCATCGGAAACACGTCCGGGAATTCCGGAGGCCCGCCTGGCCGGGCTCGTCCCGGCGGAGGAGTAGGCGGGCCTCCCGTCCGGCGCACATCTTGTTAGATTTCCAGGCAAATGCGGAGGTCCGTCCGGCCGTGGCACCGTGTGCTCCGGCGGAGGAGCGGACGGACCTCTATTTCCTCCCTCTGGATACCTTCCCCTCAAGATCTCCCATGGCTCTCGAGGAGGAATCTGCTGGCCGCCCAGGCGCATTCGGCCGCCACAAGCAGGTCCCCACGGCCGGAGGCAGATCTCACCATTCATGTCGCCTCAAGGTCCGGGAAGAGCTTCTATAGAGTTCCCCTCCTGACCCCGCCACGAAGGGGCCAGATTGTCCACCGGTCCCGAGCTTGATGTCCTATTCAGTCAAGACACCGGTGCTAAAGTGACGGGTATGACTCGTGTATGCGATCGCATTGACCGGTGCCGCCAATTCCACCCTACCGACGCCGAACTCCCCGGGGAGGCGATCGAGCTGGCCGCCGAGCTCCTGCGTGAAGCCACCCGCGGCCAACGCTTCGGCGAGAAGCTGCAGGCCCGCCAGATGGCGGCCATGATGGACGATGCACCGGGCAAGGCCTTCACCTTCGCGATGGCCGACCAAGTCTTCCGCCCGCCCACGGCAGCACGCGAGGCAAAGCGTTTCCGCGACCTGATCGAGGACTACGGAGTGCCGCACTACCTTCCGCTGCCGGCCCGGGTCGCAATGCGCGCCGGCGAAATCGCCTCCGCCGCCGCACCCGAGATCGTGATGCCACTGGTGGCGGAGAAGATGCGTCAGGAAAGCTCGTCGGTTATTCTGCCGGCCGAGGAGGAAAAGCTGCGCAAGCACCTCCGCCGCCGCCGTGATGCCGGGATGCGGATGAACCTCAACCAGCTCGGCGAAGCCGTGCTCGGCGAGGAAGAAGCGAACCATCGCCTCGAAGCGAATCTCACCCGTCTCGCCGATCCTGACACCGACTACATCTCGGTGAAAATTTCCGCGATCTACAGCCAGATCCACCTGGTGGCGGTCGATGAAACGCTGGTCGAGATCAAGAAGCGGCTGCGCGAACTCTACCGCGCGGCGATGAAGGCTTCGCCCGCGAAGTTCGTGAACCTCGACATGGAAGAATACCGCGACCTGCGCCTGACCTGCGCCGCCTTCCAAGAAGTCCTCGACGAGCCGGAGTTCCAGAAGCTCGAAGCCGGAATCGTGCTCCAAGCCTACCTGCCCGACGCTTGGCCGGTTCAGAAAGAACTCAACGTCTGGGCGCTCAAGCGCGTCGATGCCGGCGGCGCGAGCATCAAGATCCGCATCGTGAAAGGCGCAAACCTGGCTATGGAGAAGGTCGACGCCGAGACCCACGACTGGCCCCTCGCGCCCTACGGCTCGAAGGTGGAAGTGGATGCCAATTTCAAGCGCATGCTTCACGAAGGCTGCCGCAAGGAAGTCGCCCGTGCCGTGCGACTCGGCGTGGCCAGCCACAACCTCTTCGACATCGCCTACGGCTTGCTGTTGCGTGCCCGTGAAGGCGTCGAGGACTGCGTCGAGTTCGAGATGCTGGAAGGCATGGCCAACCATCAGGCCCGCACGGTCCGCGACGCGGCAAAGGGCTTGCTGCTCTACGCGCCAGTGGTGAAGCGCGAGGACTTCCACAGCGCGATCGCCTATCTCGTCCGTCGCTTGGACGAGAACACCTCGCCGGAGAATTTCCTCCACGACCTCTTTGGCATGAAGCCGGGCGATGCCGCATGGGGGCGCCAAAAGGAACGCTTCCTTAATGCCTGTGCGATGATCGGCACGGCAATCCATGGTCCGCAGCGCGTCCAAGATCGCACCACCGAGAGCCGCCCGCCGCTGCCACTGGATCATCCTTTCCACAACGAAGCCGACACCGACTGGTCGCTCCCTCACAACGTCCGCTGGGCCCGCGAGAAAGTGGAAGCGATGAGGAAGGCGGAGCCGCCATTCGTCCCGCTTCAGATCGGCGGGCAAACCAGCGAAGGCTCCGCGACCGAGGACGGCTGCGATCCTTCCCGCCCCGGCTACGTGGCCTACCGCCACGCGCTCGGCGGCCCTGAAGATATTGAGCGAGCCCTGCAGGTGGCCGTCTCTGCCCGCGAGTCGTGGAAGAATATCGGCTGGCAAGTCCGCTCCGAAATCATCGCCAAGGTCGCGGCCGTGATTGCCGCGCGCCGCGGCGATGCCATCGCCACCATGGTGCTCGACGCTGGCAAGGCCGTGATGGAAGCGGACGCCGAGCTGAGCGAGGCGATCGACTTCGCCGACTACTATGCCCGTAGTTTTTCCCGCGTGGGAGCCTTCGATGGCGTCGCATGCGAACCTCTTGGCACCGTGCTGGTGACGCCGCCTTGGAACTTCCCTTACGCGATTCCCTGCGGCGGCATCCTCGCCGCGCTGGCGGCTGGCAATACCGTCATCCTCAAGCCCGCCCCGGAGACCGTCCTAACGGCATGGGAGATGGTGAACTGCCTGTGGGAAGCCGGCGTGCCGCATGAGGTGCTGCAATTCCTCCCCTGCCCCGACAACGAGATCGGCCGCTCGCTGGTCACCGACCCACGCATCGGCGCGGTGGTCCTGACCGGTGCCTATGAGACCGCGCGGATGTTTCTTTCGTGGAAGCCCGAGCTGCGCCTGTTCGCGGAGACCTCCGGCAAGAATGCGTTGGTGATCACCGCCTCTGCCGATCCCGACCTCGCGGTGAAGGACCTCGTCAAGAGTGCCTTCGGCCATGCCGGCCAGAAGTGCTCGGCCGCCTCACTCGCCATCGTCGAGGCCGAACTCTACGACGACCCCGGATTCCGCCGCCGCCTGCGCGATGCCGCGTCGTCGCTGAAGACCGGTCCATCCTGGGAATACGACTCGATCGTCACCACCGTCATCCGCGAGCCGGGAGACGCCTTGAAGCGCGCGCTCACCACGCTCGATCCCGGCGAGGAGTGGCTGCTTGAGCCACAAATGTTGAACGGAAATCCCTGTCTGTGGTCGCCGGGCATCAAGCTGGGTGTCATGCCGGATAGCTGGTTCCGCGCCACCGAATGCTTTGGCCCGGTGCTCGGCTTGGTCCGCGCCAACAATCTCGATCACGCGATCCGCATCCAGAATGACTCCGAGTTCGGCCTCACCGGCGGCATTCACGCGCTGGATCCGGTCGAGATCGATGCGTGGCGCGAACGCGCCGAAGTCGGCAACGCCTACATCAATCGTCCGATCACCGGTGCAATCGTGCAGCGCCAGCCATTCGGCGGATGGAAGCGTTCATGCTTCGGTCCGGGCGCGAAGGCCGGTGGACCGAATTACGTGCCGCTCTTCTCCACATGGCGAAATGAGGGCCTGCCGCAACTCCGCGAAACGCCCAAGCCGGAGGTCATGGAACTCCTGAAATCCCTCGCTCCGATCGTTTCTTCGGAAGAACTCGAAGCGGCCGCTGGCAGCGATGCGTGGTGGATGAAAAACGAGTTCGGAATCGAACACGATCCCTCCGCACTCGACTGTGAGGCCAATGTTTTCCGCTACCGCCCGTTTGCCCGCTGCCTGATCCGTGCAAGCGAGACGACCGACGCCACCGCTATCGCCCGCATGCTCATCGCCGCACGCGCTGCCGGGGTCGAAAGCGAACTGTCGTTGCCGCCGGGACGCGAATTTCCGATGAAAGGAATTACGATCCGGCATGAGACCGAGGACTCCCTCACGAAGCGACTCGCGACCGCTCGCTACGGACTCCTGCGCACGTCGTCGGCGAGTCAACGCCTTATCGCAGCAGCGATCGAGTCAGGTGTCCGGATCGTCACCCACGCGCCCGTATGGTCAGGAAAGCTCGAACTTCCGGCATTTTTCCGGGAACAGGCGGTGTCAGAAACCCGTCACCGGCATGGATCGGTGTTGCCCCGGCCCGAAGAATTGCGATAGTCCCGTTGCTTCGTCCCGGGTCAGAACCCGGGTGATCTGGGGGGAGAATCCGAGCTCGCCGGGGCGAGGCACTTCTTGAAACAAAATGCTCACCCGCGACCGGGTGAGCATTTGCTTTCTAGAGAAGAGAGGCGCGAGCGCGGCGGTTATTCCTCTTCCACCACTGAAGCGATCTTTCCCCGCTTCACGAGGCGACGACGCCACAGCAGATCGGGCCCGCGAAGTCCGCGGAGCCGGCCGGGTGACATGCGCGAGATCGTGCGGATGACCTTTGCGTGCGTCGGCACGGCGACCTTTGGAGCGCGCGGCTTCCGCTTCCGCTTCTTCTTCTTTTTCTTAGCCGCCTTGGTCGCCGGAGCCTTGGCCGTCGCTGGCTTGGTGCCTTGCGGCGCGCGACGCCGTGGGAGCACCAAGCTGTCGTCGGCGAAAAGCAGCACGTGACCCTGGGTGAGCAGCCAGAAGAGATCGGCGAGCCACTCTTTGCCCGGCTCGGTGGTTCCTTCAGGCAAAACACCCTTCCACAGGTCGGCGAGCTTGGCGGTCGGATTCGCTTCCAACCACTCGACCATCGCCGACGGGCGTTCGGCGAGGATGGCATCGGTGGTCAGAGGATGCGGACGGGCAGGACCAGTGAAGAGCTTGCCCTCGCGCTTGAAGACCGAGAGGTGTTCGTTCTCTAACAAACGGCAGATCGTCGGGATCAGGATGGCGGGATGCTTGCGGGCATGCGAACTCGCGATGCGGACGCAAGCGAGCAGGCCGGGCGAGAGATCGCGTGCCGGGATATTGCCGGAGATCTCGGCGCTGCGGACCTCCTCGAAAACCTCGCTGAAGCGCTTGGTCGCGAAGTCGCGCTCGATCTCACCGCGATCGAAGCTCCACGCCTCGTCACCGGCTCCCTTGAGCCGCCAGCGGACACGCTTCTTCATCGTCTCCAGCCATGCATTGACCGCTTCCTCACCACGCTCCGTACGGACCCGCGAGGCATACACCTCGAACGGCATGTTCGAAAACTGCTCGCGATGGACGCGGCGCAGCGTGGTCTGATAAGCGTGGAAGTTCGGTGGTCCGAGCCACTCACCGCTCATGCCACAACGCGCGACGACTTGGAAATTGCCGGCCGGCGGATCGGTTTCGATCTCCTCGGACTCGTAGAGATCCTTGGAGGCGGGCGAATGCCAGAAATGGGCGATCGCCTCTTCCTTGGTCAGCCACATCGATGAGTCCAGCTTGCTCTTGAGGATGGGCCCGACCTTGTCCGAAACGGCGAACTGCAGGTGATACCGCTCGCGTCCGGCGAGCAGGATCTGCGCGACGTCGAAAAGCGAGTAAACGCGGGCGACGTGGTGGATTTCCTTCACCACCAGATGCACGGCCTCTGCGGCCGGAGTGATCGAGACGCGCACGCCTTCCGCCGGCTGGGGAAATTCGCGCGGCCCTTGATCGCGGCCATGACCGTGACCCTGGCCATGCCCTTGATGCCGACGGTCGCCACCCTCGCGGCGCGGACCGCGATCATCGCGACGTCCGCCGCCTCCTCCCCCGGCTCCCCCACCGCCACCGCCACCGCCACCGCCGCCGCCACCACCGCCACCGCCGCGTTGGTCACGGCGATCGCCGCCACCAAAGTTACTTCGGCCGCGCGGATCGCGGTCGCCACGCCGCTCGCGCGGGGGCTCATCATCACGAAACTCGGGTTGTTTTTTCGCCGGTGCATCGCCCCGGGCCCACGACGGGCCCAGCTCGAATGCGGACAGCAGGCGCTTGGCCAGCTCATCGGAAGGGTCGCTCACGCCGCGGACACTAGCGGCCCCGCGGGAAATGACAAACTCGCCTTGCGACAATTTGAACGGACGGTCCGGCCGGATTTCGGCTCATTCCACCCCGCGCTGGGCGGCGGCGTGACCCCGCTTTTCGTCGATGAACAGGGTGAGCACCAGCCCGACGGCGATGAACCCGGCTAACAGGAGCAAGGCCTGCGGACTGCCGGTGGTGTCCTTCACCCACGCGAACGGAAAGGTCATCACCGCAGCGAGTTTGATCATCAGCCCCCAGATCCCGAAAAACTCCGCGGACTTTTCCGGCGGTGCCAGATAGCCGACGAATGCCCGGTTTGCCGACCCCAGCGAGCCAAGACCGAAGCCTAACAAGTTTCCGATCAACCACAGTGGCCAGGTCGGATAGCCGCTGCCTCCATTCGCCACGTGGGACTCGTAGAGATAGGCATAGCCAGCGAAGCCCGTGGCGGCGAGCACCCACACGCCGAGCAAGAGCGCCGAGGTAAGCCGGTGACCGAGACGGTCCTGGAACAACATCGGCACCAGGGTCCCGACGATCCCCGAGACGGTGATCACGGCCATGAAGATCACCATCTGCTCGTTCTTGAATCCATACTCGCCGGCTAGCTTGCTGGCAAATGAGACCACCACGCTCATACCGGTGCCGAAGAAGAATGAGGCGGCGAGCAACATGGCGAGGTCACGATAGCCGCGCAAGTGCTTGAAGGTTTCACCGAGTCGCACGAAGCCAGCGGTGAGCCACGATTTCCCGCCATGGACGGTGTGCTCCACCTTGGGCTCTTTCAGCCAAAGGATCGTCGGGATGGTGAAGAGGAGGAACCATAACCCGGCCATCAGGAAGAAGGGCCGCCACTTCTCCGGGTCATTCAATTTAAAGACGATCATGCTGCCCGCGGTGATGAAGATCAGCAGCAGCGCGGCGAGGTAGGCGAGCCCCCACGAGAAGCCGCTCAAGCGCCCGACCTCGTCCTTCCGCGCCAAGGTCGGCAAGAAGCTGGCGAGGAAATTCTCCCCGATGGCGAATGCGAAGTTCGCCGGAATGTAGAGCAGCATGGTCAGCCAGATCTGCCCCGGCTGGATGAAGGCGAGGCTGCAGGTGAAGAGGCTGCAGGTGATGCCGGTGACGACCAGTCCGGCCTTTTTCCACGCGCGCTCATCCGCCGCCGCACCGGCGAGTGGCGACAACAAGGCCGCCAGCAGCATGCTGCCGCCGAAGGCCAGCGACCAGAGGCGGTCATCCTTGGTATCGTCTTGCACGATCACCGCGCCGAAGAAGACCGAGAACAACATCGTATTCACGATCAGCGTGAAGGACTGGTTCGCCACGTCGTAGGAGATCCAGCTCCAGATCTGGCGTTGCTGAGGCAGGCCCTTGAGCGGATAGATACGTCGATCGTTCATGACAGCGGCGACATCCTCGACGGATCGGGCCGCAATGCAATCCGGACGAATGACCGGCAGGAATCATTGACGGCAGCAAACCGTTGCACGCAGATTTCATGGGAAGATATGACGGGAAAAAACACCCCCACCCCGGTCCACGGCATCGGCCGCCTGGCGATTCTGGTTTCGGCCTTCGCGGTGTTTCTCCCGGCGTGCACAACGACCGGTCCCATGGATGGCGCGCATCGATTCCAGTCGCCGACGGAAGTGCGGCAAGCGCTCGCAACCGGACCCGAGAAAGTTGAGGCGATTTCGACACAGTTGGCGCTAACCGACCGGGAGTTTTCCGCCCTCGCCAAGTCCCATGGACCGGCGTGGCGAAAGCGCGGTTATATGACGGCGCAGGAAAGCGAGGCCATCGAGCATCTGCTGTTTCGCCACACCACGGGCCAGAATGCACTGGTGGAGCTCGCGACCGCGCTCGGCGGCAAACAGTCATCGGCCCTCTTCCCCGACGAGAATCTCAAGACCGCCGCTCACGTGTTGGTGCTGAAAGCCCAATGCCAGGTGATCGTGCACCGGGCTGCCTTGGTGAAGCTCTTCGCCAGTGATCCGGTGGCGGTGGCGAAGTTGAATGAAGCCTTCTATCGCTCCGAGATCCCGAAAGGCACCCTCGACCGCTATCGGCTGACCGTCAGCTCCCGCGAGGCGCCGCGGCGGCTGCATGCGTCACGTGTCCTCCTTGAGCATGACCTCGATGGCCCGGAGATCCGGCAGCTCGTGGCCGGCAATCCCGCCTATGCCAAGCTCGTGGCGAAGCTCCCCGCAGACTACCGCCGCGCTGCGAACGCACTCGCCGATTGCGGCAGCGGCACCCTGGAAGAAGACATGGAGCACACGCATGCCGCCGCCTTCGCCCGCCGGGCCGAGGCTGGCCTGGGTGATCTCCGCTACAAGACCCGCAGCCTGCTCTTCAAGGATGTCAGCAGGATCAAGAATCCCGGCGCCAAGGTAATCGCCTTTTCATCGGAACAACACGCGGCGGTGAAGGCCCGGCTCCAACCCGGCGACATCATCCTGACCTACACCGCCGGTTACATGAGCGACGTCTTCATTCCCGGCGCCTTCAAGCACGGCCTGACCTACGTGGGCTCACCAGAGCAGCGGAAAGTCGCCGGAATGAGACATGCTGACCAACCAGCGGTGCTCCCCAATGGAAAACCGGCGGACGTGATCGAGGCCGTGGCGGAGGGGGTGATCTTCAACAACCTGGGCTACCTGATGGACACCCACGTGAACCGGCTGTTGGTGCTGCGCCCGCGCTACGGACCTGCCGAGCGTGCGGCCTACCTGAATGAGGTCTCGTCCTACCTCGGCGATTCCTACGACTTCCTTTTCGACTTCGCCGACGCCTCGCGGCAGGTCTGCACCGAGGTGATTTACCGCGGAATCAACGGCCGCTCGGGAATCGATCTTCCCCTCACCCGGCGCGGCGGCCATCCGACCCTGAGCGCCGATGACCTGGTGAACTACCACTTCAAGTCCGGCGAAAAGCACTTCGAGGTGATCTTGTTCGCCGAGGAGGATTCCGCCAAATCCGGACACCAGGCGGCGATCCATACCGGGGACGAGGCCGTGACCAAGCTCCGGCAGCGGATGGCTGGCGGTGGTGCGCGCGAGTAGCCCGCGAGTAGCCCGCGAGTTCCGCGAAAATTCGCCGTGCCGAGCGGCATGGAACACGCCACCTTCTCCCGAAATCATCTGACATGAAGCGATTGCTCCTGCTGCTCGCCTTGCTGCCCTCCTGCCAAAAGGAACAGGCCGCGTCTTCCTCATCCTCCGCTGCAGCCGAGGTGCCGGGCTTGGAGAAGAAGGACGACATGGTCCGCTTGTCCGGCGGCAGCTACATGATGGGCCACGACGGGTCGTTTGAAACCCCCTACGGGACGAAGTCATTCCCTGAGGAGGGCCCCGCCCACAAGGTGACGGTCAAAGGCTTCTGGATCGACCAAACTGAGGTGACCAACGCGCAGTTCGCCGAATTTGTGAAGGCGACGAAGTACGTCACCTTCGCCGAGCGCGAGGTGAAGGCCGAGGATTTCCCCGAGGAAGCCCGTGCCAATCTGCCCGGAGAGAAGTTCAACAACGGCTCGATTGTCTTCCGCGACGACGCCCACATCCAAGGCGACCCGAATATCCCCGGCCGCTCGATCGAGTGGTGGAGCTGGAAATCGGAGGCGAATTGGCAGCAACCGACCGGCAAAGGCAGCTCCATCACAGGAAAGGACGACCATCCCGTGGTTTGCGTGATCTACGAGGACGCTGTCGCCTACGCGAAGTGGGCCGGCAAGCGCCTGCCGACGGAGGCCGAGTGGGAGTATGCCGCCCGCGGCGGCCTCGAAGGAAAGATCTACACCTGGGGCGACGAGTTGAAACCCGGCGACAAGTGGATGGCCAATTCATGGCAGGGCGAGTTTCCTAACAAGAACACCGCCGACGATGGATTCAAGGGTAGCTCGCCCTCCAAAACCTATGCGCCCAATGGCTACGGTCTCTACGACATGGCCGGCAATGTCTGGGAACTCTGCACCGACCTCTACGACCCCACCTATTTCACCGAGTGCGATCCCGACAACCCGCAAGGCCCCGAAGTCTGGGTCAATCGCGACTCCGGCAGGAAGGGCGATGGCAAGGTCCACCGCGTGACCAAGGGCGGCTCATTCCTCTGCCACGTCTCCTACTGCATGCGCTACCGGCCCGCGGCGCGACATTCGCAGGATAGCGAATCACCCACGAATCATACCGGCTTCCGCTGTGTAAGGGATCTCGATGGCGCGAAGTAACCACCGGCCATGAAGGCCCTCACCCTGCTCGCGTTTTCATCCGCCGGACTCGCGGTCGAGCCGTGCCGTATCGAAATCGTCGACAAGGAGAACGGCTGGCCTGTGCCGCTGGTCGAGCTGCGGACCACGCACGATGCCCGGTACGTCAGCGACAATGCCGGCTTGATCGTGCTGGACGATCCGGATCTCTTTGATCGCGCGGTGTGGTTCCATGTGAAGGGCCACGGCTACGGCGTGAAGAAGGATGGCTTCGGCTACGAGGGCATTCGTACTTCGCCAGCGGCCGGCGGGACGATCCGCATCGAGGTCGATCGGCGGAATATCTCCAAGCGGCTCGGCCGGCTCACGGGCGGCGGACTTTTCGCGGAGCAGCAAAAGCTAGGCGTCAAGGCTCCCGAACCAGAAACGGGGGTCTTTGGCTGCGATTCCGTGCTGCTCGCGAAGCATGAGGACAAGTTGTTTTGGCTTTGGGGCGACACCACCCTGCCCGGCTATCCGCTCGGGGTCTTCCACTCGACCGCGGCACATTCCTCCTTGCAGCCGGTCTCGGAATTCAAGCCGCCGCTCTCGATCCGGTTCTCCCACTTCCGCGACGCCGACGAAAAGGTGCGGGGTGTGGCACCCATCCCCGGCGACGGCCCCACTTGGCTGACGGGAATGGCGAGCCTTCCGTGGAAAGTCGGCCTACCCGACCGGCTTGTCGCCACCTACACCAAGATCAAGAACCACCTCGATGAATACGAGGTTGGCTTGTGCGTCTGGGATCCGGAGAAGAATTCGTTCGAGTCCCATCACGTTCTGTGGAAGGAAGGAGATGGGGAAAAGGGCCTCATTCCCCGCGGCCATCCCTTCCGCTGGAAGGACGAACACGGGAAGGAATGGCTCCTCTTTGGTGACCCCTTTCCCACCATGCGCTGCCCGGCGACCTTCGAAGGCTGGGAGACGAAAGAGCAGTGGGAAAAAGTGGCCGCGCCGCCGCACCCGCGCGCTGCCGAGGACGGCGCGGAAATGAAGCCGCACCGTGGCTCGGTGACATGGAATCCATTCCGCAAGCGCTGGGTCACCGTCTTCACCCAAACCCACGGCAAGCCCTCCGCCTTCGGTGAGATCTGGTATGCCGAGGCCGCTTCACCGATGGGCCCGTGGGGCAAGGCCGTGAAGATCCTGACCCACGACAACTACACCTTCTACAACCCGAGGATTCACCCGGAGCTGACGCCGGCGGATGCCAGCTTCATCGTCTTCGAAGGCACCTACACCGCGGAGTTCGCCAACCACGCGCAGCCGACACCGCGCTACAACTACAACCAGATCCTTTACCGTCTGGACCTGGATGACCCGAAGCTCGCACCAGCGCGCGAGTGATTTTCCGTAGCTCGAGAGCGCCCCTGTAGCTGGAGCGTATCGCTCCAGTCCGTTGCCGGGGCATCCCGCCCCGGTGCTTCAAGAGTGGGGGCGAGACGCCCCCACAATAGACTGAGGCAAGGTGCCTCAGCTACGCATGAAGCGGCTTAGTCTTCCGGCAGCGGCTCGCCCTTGGTCTCAGGTGCCCAAATGAGCGCGATGATTCCGACGATGTAGATCGAGCACATTGCCATCGCGGAATAACGCTCCATCATCGGAGATCCAAACTGTCCGAAGGCACCCTTGGCCAGCGCGGCAGAGAAGAAGCTTCCACCGGCCGCGGCGAAGCGACCGAGGTTGTAGCAGAAGGAAGTCCCTGTACTCCGCAATCGGCTTGGAAACAGCTCCGGCAGGTAAATCGCGAAGCCCGCTAGTATCCCCAACTGGGCACCACTCATCAGCGGCGTCATCCAATACGCATCCATCGGCGAGTTCATCTTCCAATAGACCAGCGCGGTGATGACCGCTGCCGAGGAGAACCCGATCGCGAAGGAAGTCCGGCGTCCCAACTTGCCGCAGAGCCATGTGAAGAAGGACATTCCGATGGCTGCGCCTACCATGCTCAAAAGGTACGCCTTGCTCACCGCGGCATTCACGAGCTTGTCGATCTCCGGAGCTGGTGTGCCGATGCCCTCGAAGTGCTTCCGGAAAACGATGCGCTGGAGGTCCACGGCATACTCACCGATTGCCCAAAGACCGACAACGCCGGTCGAGGCGATGACAGCTCCGACGATCAAATTATGCCGCCATCGCTTGTCGCTGAAGAGGGCCGCGTAAGGAGAAAAGATCCCTCCGGTGGGCAGCCGACCTTCACGCTTCATTTTCAGCCAAGGCTCCGGCTCCTTGAGATGCTTGCGGATGAAGAAGACGAGGAAGGCTGGCAGCGCGCCGACCAAGAACAGCCAACGCCAGCCATTTCCCGCAGAGATGGTGCCGCCGGCTTCCAGCGAATCGATCCCCATCTTGATGAAGGCTGCCGAGATATTGCCGATGGTGGAAAGGACCTGAAGCGTCCCCAGAGCCCCCGCGCGTGCACCATTCGGAACGGTTTCCGCGATCAGGGCCACCGCGAGTCCGAAAACACCACCCACACCCACTCCTGTCAGGAAACGATAAACGGCGAAGTCCCAATAATGGAGACTGAAAAAGCTGAGCCCCGTGAAGATCGAATACAGGAGCACGGTGACCGTCAGCATCTTTGACCTGCCGTAACGATCACCCAAGGCACCGAAGATCATACCACCAATGCCCCACCCCACCAGAAAGAGCGCTGTGACTTCCTTACCGACGGCTTGGATGTCGCCTGCCTCCGCCCCGGGCATCAGGGACTTGAGCGCGGGATTTCTCGCCAAGGAGAACAGCCGCTGGTCGAGGCAGTCAAAAAACCACGCCAAGGAGGCGACGATCATCACGAACCAGTGATAGCCACTGAGCTGGGTCCACCATGCGCGATGGGAGTTGTCCGACAGGTTTGCCATAGGGAATCGTTCTTGAGTTTTGGCGACTCCAGAGTGCCGGGGGCGATCCGGCAAGCCTGAAAGCACGCTTCGGGAAGCCTTTTCTCGACAAGTCTGTCATCGGCCGCTTTTCTCATCGCAG
This sequence comes from Luteolibacter arcticus, assembly GCF_025950235.1. NCBI lineage: Bacteria > Pseudomonadati > Verrucomicrobiota > Verrucomicrobiia > Verrucomicrobiales > Verrucomicrobiaceae > Neoluteolibacter > Neoluteolibacter arcticus. The sequence goes on from NZ_JAPDDT010000001.1 coordinate 925,432, forward strand.
CGAGCTTCCCGGCCATCTTGTCATACAGCCCTGAACCGCTAGAAAACCCCTCCTTCTTTCACCATACGACCATGAAATTCGGAATCATCGGTGCCGGCATGATCGGCCACTTCCACGCCAAGGCGATCACTGCGATGAGCGGCGGCGAACTCCACTCGGTCTTCGACTTGCGCGGCGAGGCCGCCGAGAAACTCGCCGCGGAATACGGCGCGAAGGCCTACTCCGACATGGCCGCCTTCCTCGCCGACCCGGAGCTGGAAATCGTGACCGTGGGCACGCCTTCCGGCGCGCACCTCGACCCCTCGCTCGCGGCGCTGAATGCCGGCAAGCATGTCATTTGCGAGAAGCCGCTGGAAGTGACCGTCGAGCGAATCGATCAGCTCATGGCCGCCGCCAAGGCGAATGGCAAGACGCTCGCCGCCGTGCTCAACCGCCGCTTCCACCCCGGCATGGAGGCGTTCAAGAATGCGTCCGACGAAGGCCGTTTCGGCAAGCTCACCTCGGCCTCCTGCTACGTGAAGTGGTATCGCGACCAAGCCTACTACGACTCCGCCGGCTGGCGCGGCACATGGGCGCTCGATGGCGGCGGCGCGCTGATGAACCAGTCGATCCACACCGTGGACGCACTCATTTATCTCGCGGGCCCCGTGAAGGCCGTGCAGGCAAGCATGGCCTGTCTCGCCCACGAGCGCATCGAGGTGGAGGACATCGTCGTCGCCATCGTCGAATTCGAGAGCGGCGCGCGCGGCGTGATCGAGGGCTCGACCTGCACCTGGTCGAAGGACGGCCACCCGGCCCGCGTGCAGCTCGCCGGCACGGAAGGCTCTGTCTTCCTCGCTGACGAGGCCTTCGAGATCTGGGACTTCATGAATGAGAAGCCGGAGGATGCGGAAATCCGCTCCACGCTGATGAAGGGCCAGGCCGCCGGTCTCGGCGCGAACGACCCCAAGGCGATCAATTTCTACCAGCACCAGCGGAACTTCGAGGAAGTGGTCAACGCCATCCAGGAAGGCCGCGAGACGAACGTTTCCGCCGCCGAGGCCCGCAAGCCAGTGGCCGTGATCCGCGCGATCTACGAAAGTGCCCAGAACGGCGGCAAGCGCGTCGAGCTCTAACATGAACTTCCCGATGAAACTCACCGGATTCGCCGACGAGGCCGCACGCGACCTCGATACCCAGATCAAGGCCACCAAGGAACTCGGATGGTCCGCCATTTCCGCCCGTGGGGTGAATGGCGCGAACCTCCACGAATTGCCCGAAGATGACTTCGCCCGCGTGGCGGACCAACTCGACGAGGCAGGCATCCACATCCCGGAGTTCGGCTCGCTGATCGGGAATTGGGGCAAGAAGATCACCACCGATTTCGCCATCACGGTCGCGGAGATCGAGCGCGCCATCCCGCGGATGCAGCGCCTCAACACCAAGCTCATCCGCGTGATGTCCTACGCCCAGGAACCGTGGGGCGAGGACCAGCAGGAGCAGGAGCGCTTCCGCCGCTTGCGCGAGATCGTGCAGCGTTTCGAGGACGCCGGCCTGACCGCCATCCACGAGAACTGCATGAACTGGGGCGGCTTTTCCGCCGCGCACACGCTGCGGCTGATCGAGGAGATCCCCGGTCTCAAGCTGGTCTTCGACACCGGCAATCCGCTGTTCCAGCGCGACCGCTCGAAAGGTGACCCCTACCCATGGCAAGACCCATGGGAATTCTGGACCGCGGTCCGCGACCATGTGGTGCACATCCACATCAAGGACTGCATCAGCCCGACGATCGATGGCGTGGAGCCGATTTACACCATGCCCGGCGAGGGCGATGCGAAGATCCCGGAAATCCTCACGGACGCGAAGGCCCGCGGCTACGACGGCTGGATCGCCATCGAGCCGCATGTCGCCACCGTCTTCCACGTGAAGGACCAGTCGCAGGTCGATTGGCAGCAGTGCTACGACAGCTACGTGGAATACGGAAAGCGGATGGAAAAGCTCATCGCCGGCCTTTAAGGTAGCACCATGAAGCCCGTGGAACTCGCGCAACGCCTTGCCGCGCGCGAGCGCCCCGCGGGCCGACCGGTGATGAAGCAGCGCTGGTCGCGACTGCTGTTCCTCCACTGGCGCATCGATCCGGACCTGCTGCGACCGCTCTTGCCCGCCGGGCTTCATCTCGATCTTCATGAGGGCGAGGCATGGCTCGGTGTGGTGCCGTTCCTGATGGAACGCGTGAGGCCGGTGCTCATGCCCGCCGTTCCCGGGCTGTCGTGGTTCCTCGAGCTGAACGTCCGGATCTACTGCCACGATGATGCGGGCCAACCGGGCGTGTGGTTCCTGTCGCTCGATTGCAACCAACCCGTCGCGGTGGAGCTGGCGAGGAGGCTCTTCCTGCTCCCCTATCAGCATGCCCGCATGCGCTACGGCGGCGATCTAACAGCGACACGCTACCACTGCCTGCGCGATGGCGAACTCGACGAAGCGGTCTACGAATACGGCCCCGCCGGCGAAGTTCAGGAAGCCGAACCGGGAACGCTCGAGTTCTTTCTGTTAGAGCGCTACGTGCTCTTTTCGGTGGGACGAAACGGGCGGCTGTTTAGCGGGAAGGTCAATCATCCTCCCTACCGATGGGCCCCCGCAAAGTGCGATCAATGGTCCACGCTGCCGGTGAAGTGGGACGGGCTGCCCGAGCCTCAAGGAAGGCCCGAGTCAATGCTTTGGGTGGACCATGTGGACGTGCACATCTTCCCGCTTCGACGGCTCGCGCTAGAAATGTAGGCGCGGTGGTGACACCGCGGAAGCACGCGAGCAGTCCGCCTCCAGGGACCACTCCGCACTGTCACCAGCGCGCCTACGCTGAAGGAATTCAATTCCCTAACAGTGCGTCCCCACAAACACATGCTCCCACACCGGCCGCTCCTCCCGGCATGACGCGGCGTAGCTTTCCCAATCGCGCAGTTTCGGCAAATCCCGTTCCTCGCCCCGTGCGATCATCCGCTCGCGGCGCGTTTCAAGAGGGCACCAGACGAAATGCAGCACCGGCTTCACGCCAAGCCGCTGCTCCAGCCTCACCGGCCAATCCGCTTCACCGCCTTCACGCGTGAATGGCCCGGCAAGGACAACGGGAATCTGCGGCAGGTTCGCCACGGTGAGGTCGAACATCGCTTCATACACCGCATCACGAAACGCACGCTTGTAGGCCGCCGAGTCTCGATCATCGGGATCGAGCCCCGCAAGCGAAAGCCCCGCCCGGACGAGACGCTCGGTCGCCGTGTCGCTGTCGATCAGGCACGCGCCCAAGTCGGCCGCAAGTTGGCGGGCGTGGGAGGATTTTCCCGCACCCGCCGGACCGGTGACGACATGGCAGACCTTCACGAAATGAACCGGACCGTCAGCGGATAGCGGTAGCCCCGGCCATCATTTGCCTGCACACCGGCGACGATGCAGAGAATCAGCCAGGCGATCCCCAGCAAGAACACCAACGGCCACAGCAGGAATCCGATCAGCACAAAGCTGAGCACAAATGCGACAGCCGAGAGGATGATCGTCCACAGGAACCACGAGATGTTGAAGTTGAGCGCCTCCTTCGCCTCCGCCGCCGCGTAAGGCATGGTGTCCTTCTTGATTAGCCACACGATCAAGGGACCAACGATGGCCCCGAAGCCGGTGAAAAGTCCGGTCAGCGCGGACAGGTGAGCCACCAGGGCCCAGGTGCGTTCCTCGTTAGAGAGCCCGGACTGCGGCGGAGCGGCAGGGGCGGACGGCGGCAAGTAGGGATCGTTCATGGCAGCGAATTCCCTAACACGGCAAACGGGGCGGGGAAAGGAATAGCCGTTCCAATTCCCCGCCCGTTTTCAACGGCTTACGTTATGCCTTCTTGAACTTCGAGTAAGCGCGCAGGTAGCCGACGCATTGCGCGATCTCCGGCACGTTGGTCTTCCAGTTGTGCTCGTACTCGATGGTCACGTTGCCGGCGAAGCCGTGCTTGCGGACTTCATCGAGGATGGCGGCGTTGTCGATGACGCCGGTGCCGAAGGGCCGGTCGTGGGTCCACTTGCCCACCGCCTCGCGGTCCTTCATGTGGAAAGAGTGAACCCGCGGCGCGATCTTCTTGATCACTTCCAGCGGCTCGAGACCGGAGGTCGCCCAGTGGCCGAGGTCCGCGCAGTAGCCGATGTTCGCATGGCGGTCCTTGATCGCTTCCCAGATCTTGTTCGGGTCCCACAGGGCGGTCGGCTTCGGGTGGTTGTGGAAGCAGACCTTGATGTCGTATTCCTTGGCGAGCTTCTCGAGGGTATCGAGCGCGTCGAGCGATTCGGTCGTCACCCCGTAGAGGCCCATCTTCTTGGCGAATTCGAAGGTCTTGCGGGCCTCCTTCTCGTCCTTGGAAATGCCGGTCACGCCAAAGTTCACGGGCGTGATGCCGTTCTTCTTCATGTGGTCGATCAGCTTGGCGATCTGGTCGTCGGTGAGATCCGGGCCGAGCTTCACATCGCCGAGATCGCCGCCGATCTTTTGTCCGGGAAACACCTCCACCGCGCTGGCCCCGGCGGCGGCGGACTTCTCGATCGCCTCCCACAGGGTGAATTCCTTCAGCGACCAGCACTGGACGGAAATCGTGAAACCGGCGTCGGTCAGCGCGTCCGGATTGATCGGCTTGCCGTGCGAACGGAGCGCAAGCAGGGCGGAGGCGGCGGGGACCATGGCGAAAAGAGAGCGACGTTTCATGACGGGTGCAAATTACGCGGCCCGAACGAGGGGAAGCGAGGGATTCTTTCGGATCATGACCCGATCCGCCTTCCCGCTTGCCGGGGCGAGGCCGGGGCGGTTGTCTGCCACCGTGCCGACCGTCTTCACCCCGTTTTCCGCCACCCACGGCTGGGCCATGGTGGCGGGATTGGTCGGGATCGCAGCGATCATTTCCTGGGGAAAGTCGGGCGAGCGGAACGAGCGGCTCGCCCGCGGCCTGCTCACCTTCCTGTGTCTCATGGCCTTCGGCTACACCCAGGCGGCATGGATGAACATCGATGGCGACCCGGATCTGGACAGCTCGTTGCCGCTGCACCTGTGCGATCTCTCGGCATTCATTGCCGGTTTCGCCCTGCTGACGGGGAAGCGGCTGCTGTGCACGCTGACGTATTTCTGGGGTCTGGCGGGGGCGATCCAGGCCTTGCTCACCCCGGCAATCACGGTGGGCTTCCCCCACCCCGCCTTCGTGGCGTTCTTCGTCCATCACTTCGCGCTCGTGGCAGCCGCTCTCTACCTGCCCATCGTCCGAGGCTGGCGTGCCGACCGGCCGTGGTGGAAGGGACCGCTGACGGCCCTGCTCATAGGGAATATCTACTTGCTCCTCTCGATGGCGGTAAATGCGTGGCTGGGCACGAATTTCGGCTTCACCGCCCGCAAGCCGGTGAACCCCAGCCTGCTGGACCACATGGGGCCCTGGCCCTACTACCTGCTGGGAATGCAGGTGCTGGCGGTGGTGCTGTTCTCGCTGCTGGCGCTGCCGGTGCTCTCTCGGAAAGCCGTGGCCAAGAGCTAAGGTTTTCGGCGTTGGCACGTTCCTCAATGGTGCCTCCACGAGCGTGTGTGAAACCATGGACATTGCTGATGGCAGTGGTGATTGGCCTTGCTCCGTCACAAGGGCAGGATTCCCAGCCCTTTCATTGCCGCATGCCACCACAGTGGCGTTTCAGCGACGCCGAGGCAGGCCCGCCTGCCAAAATCGAGGAAGCCTTGGGAAAGATCCTTGCCGATCCTGAATCAACGGAGCGGGAATCCGCCGCCTTCCTGTTGTGGCGCAACCGCAGCTTCATTCACGCCAAAGCGGTGATCGAGCTGGCCGAAACGACACGTGGGGCGCTGGCGGCGGAGGTCACGGCCGGGCTGAAACCGGAGACGATTCGGCGGGAAGTGGAGTCAGCCGATCCGCGGTGGGGCTTCTGGCTGGCCTACCTACGCCCCCAAGCCGAACTGGTGGACATTTTGATGGAAAAGACCCGGGGAAGCTTCCAGACCGGCGCGGTTCTCGCCCTCGGGCGGTCGCGAGACCCGCGGGCGCTAGGTCCCTTGCTTGCGCTCCTCAGGGACTCGAAAACGCCCTTGCGCGGTTTCACGGCATGCGCGTTGCGAGATTTCGGCTCGGTGGATGCCGAGGCAGATCTGATTGCGGCGTTGTCTGAAAGTGACGATTTGTGGCTGCAAGTGAATGCCTGCGACGCCCTGGCCAAAATCGGCACGGAACGGGCCCTGCCGGCATTGCGTCGGCTAACGGCCGCCTCGCAGCCGGTTGGAGCCTTAAACACCAAGACCAGTGCTTCCCGCGCCATCCGGGAAATCCAAACACGGGGTCAAAAGTAGTCGATTCTGCTCCAAAGCGAGGACAACCCCGATCTCCCGGATTTTGCTGCGGGGGAAATGATTTGGTCGCCGGGAGTCCCGGCGTTATATCGCCCGCGCATGAGCGAAGCCCCACCGAAGCGCCCCCGAGTCAACGTCCGTCGCCCCGACGTGATGACGCAGGTCAATGCCGAGGTGGAGCGCCACTACCGGTCGTCTATCGTCGAGCGGATCCGCGCCAATGGCGGCGAGGTCACGCTGGGCAACACCACCGTGCGGCTTGCCCAGCAATTCGGCTTCTGCTACGGCGTCGAGCGGGCGATCGACCTCGCCTACGCCGCCCGCCGCGTCTTCCCGGACAAGCGCATCTTCCTGATCGGCGAAATCATCCACAATCCCGAGGTCAACCGCCAGCTCGTGGACATGGGCATCGTTTCGCTGCCGTGGAAGCAGCTCACCGACGACTACGACCAGCTCAGCTCGGAGGACGTGGTGATCGTGCCCGCCTTCGGCGCGCCGACGAATTTCATGGAGAAGATCGAGGAGCGCGGCTGCTACGTGGTGGACACCACCTGCGGCGACGTGATGAAGGTCTGGCGCCGGGTCCGAAGCTACGCGAAGGATGGCATCACCTCCATCATCCACGGCAAGGCCGGCCACGAGGAGACCCAGGCGACCGCCTCCCGGGCTCTCGGCGAGGACGGCCAGGGCCACTACCTGATCGTGCTGACGCTGGAGGAAACCGACATCGTCTGCCGCTACATCCGCGAGGGCGGCGACAAGGAGGCTCTCCTCAAGCGCTTCGCCCACGCCGTGTCGCCCGGCTTCGATGCGGACCTGCATTTGCAAAAGGTCGGCGTGGCGAACCAGACCACCATGCTGAAGAGCGAGACCGAGGAGATCCAGCGCCGCGTCCGCGATGCCGTGGTCGCCCGCGATGGCTCGGCGGAGAAGTTCCTGGTCTTCGACACCATCTGCGGCGCCACCCAGGAGCGGCAGGATGCGCTTTTCGAGATGCTCCGTCGGCCGATGGACATGCTGTTCGTGGTCGGCGGCTACAACAGCTCCAACACCACGCACCTCGTGGAGATCGGCGAACAATCGCTACCGACCTTTTTCATCCGCAATGCCCAGTGCCTCCAGTCGCTGGAGCAGATCATCCACTTCGACCTGCACGAAAAGGCGGAAATCACCAGCGGCTATCCGGGAGCGCTCTTGGGCGAAGGCCCGGCGGTCATCGGCATCACGGCGGGCGCGAGCTGCCCGAACAACCTGATCGAGGACACGATCTTCCGGATCTTCGAGATGCGCGGAGTGCCGCGCGAGTTGGTGCAGACGATTTGAGGAGCGAGACCAGCCCTCCGCGCGGTGTCAACAGTATGTCGACACGCCTTATCCGGCTGCGCTGGCGGATCGGCTCGATTCCATTGCCAGACTCGATTCTTTTGGCAGCGGCTTGGCTTCCGCTACTGGCTTGGCTTCGGCCACTTCGACTTTCCTGGTTTCAGGGATCACCGGGGCCTTGGGCTCCTCCGCAGTCTCCACTTTCTTCGCCGGCACTGCTTCGACCGGCTTGCCATTCACCCCCGCCACCACTCCCACAGGGACGATCTCGCGATACACGCCCTCGGTCTGTTCGGCGATCGTGTCCCAACTGAACCCATAGGCCGCTTTCACCCGGCCGCGGGTGCCCATCCAGCGGGCGTGCTCGAAGTTCGAGAAAGCTGCCTTCACCCCGTCGGCAATGCCCCAGGCACTGGCGTCCACGATGTAGCCATCCTCACCGTGGGTGACGAAGTCGCGCGGTCCGCCATTGCGGGTGACCACCACCGGCTTCGATGCGGCCCAAGCTTCCAGCACCACGATGCCGAAGGGCTCGTTGCGGCTCGGCACGCAGACCACGTCGGCGCTTTTGAAAAGGTTCATCACGTCGCCATCCGGGCTCATCGCGCCGGGGAAACGCACGGCAAAATCGACGCCGAGTTCCTTCGCCCGGTGCCGCAGGTGGCTGAGCATGTCACCACCACCCACGAAGACCGCCTTGGCATTCGGCTTGTAATGGAGGATCGACGGCATCGCCTCTAACAAGAGGTCGGGGCCCTTCTGGGTGCTGATGCGGCCGACAAACAGGATCATCGGATCCATCGGCGCGATCCCGTAGCTGGCGCGGCAGATGGCGGGATCGATCTCATCGTCAAAGCGGGCGCAGTCGATGCCGTTGTAAATCACGCGCAGCTTCCACTCCGGCACTTCATACTGCCACTTCACCTCATCGGCCAAGTAGCCGGAGACGGCGATCACGCGGTCGGCAACGTAGGTGCCCTCGCGTTCGATCGAACGGACGCGGTCACACACGCCGGTGTGGAGGTTGTTGCCGGTGCGCCCGTACTGGGTGGAGTGGATGGTGAAGACGGTCTTGCGGCCGTGATCGTTCTTCGCCTGCGCGACGGCCTTCGAGCAAAGCCAGTCGTGGCCGTGGACGATGTCGAAGGGCTTGCCCGACTCGGCCTCGTGGGCGGCCAGGAAATACATGAGCGAGTTGCCCATGTTGTTCACCTCCGTGATGAAGTCCGGGTGCAGTTCGATCGGGCAGCGGTGGTAGTAAACCCCATCGATGACGGCCGCGGTCGTCTGGCCCTGGCCGAGCCGGGTGAAGACGTGAACCTCGTGGCCCCGGCGCTCCAAGGCGGCGGCAAGCTCGGTGACGTGAACGGCGCCTCCCCCCACAGGGATGGAATGGAGGCTCTCCCAGGAAAGCATGGCGATCTTCATGACGGAAGGCATGTCGTAATGCGCATTGCATCCTTTATGCCGAACGGCGGCCAAAGTCCACTTGCAGGCATATACAGACACAGATTTTCTGAATGGGATTCATGAGACGCACCCCGAGCCCCCAGTCTGGGTAGGTTTGCGGAACGACACTCCGCAAGCTTGGCATGGGAGCGGCTTGGTGGTTCAATCTCCAGCGGCGTTCCCCCCAGAACCCCGCCACCCATCCATGGCATCCGACGAATTCTCCGGCAACTACATGGAGAAGCACCGCACCGCGCTGGTCGCGGCGGACTTCTTTCCCGGCAGCATCCGCGAAACCCGGCACCCGAATGCCGGTGTTTTCGAGTTTTTGACCGACAACGGCGTGCTGCTCCGCCTCCAGCTTTTGGCTGAAGGCATCGTGCGTTTCCGTTTTTCCCCCGACGGGCGCTTTGATGACGACTTTTCCTACGCGGTCGATCCCGCCTTCACGCCGGCGCTGCCGGAGCACGAGATGATCGAGTTCGCCGATGGCTTCGCGCTGAAAACCGGCACGCTATCCATCCGCATCACCCGCCACGGGCTAAAGACCACCGTCACCGAGTCCGCCACCGGCAAGATCCTCTGCCAGGACGACAAGGGCTTCCACTGGGAGGACAACAAGGTCTTCGGCGGCGAGGTCGTGAAAATGGGCAAGATCTGCCAGCACGGCGAATATTTCTACGGCCTCGGCGACAAATCCTGCGATCTCAACCTCCGCGGCCGCCATTTCGAGCTGTGGGGCAGCGACACCTATGCCTACGGCCCGGATACCGACCCGCTCTACAAGAACGTCCCCTTCTACATCAGCCTCTGCCACGGCCGCAGCTACGGGATCTTCTTCGACAATACCTTCCGCACCGGCTTCGACTTCGGCAGCGAGAAGCCGAACGTGACCACCTTCCGCGCCGAGGGCGGGGAGATGAACTACTACTTCCTCCACGGGGACACACCTCTCGATGTGGTTCGCCGCTATACCCGCCTGACCGGCATGGCGGAAATGCCGCCGCTGTGGGCGCTGGGTTACCACCAATGCAAGTGGAGCTACTACCCGGAGACTCTGTTCCGCGGCATCGCCAAGGGCTTCCGCGACCGCAGGATCCCGTGCGATGCCCTCTATTTGGACATCGACTACATGGATGGCTACCGCTGCTTCACGTGGGACGCCGAGCGCTTCCCGGATCCCAAGCGGATGGTCGCCGAGTTGGAAAAGGACGGCTTCAAGACCGTCGCGATCATTGATCCCGGGCTCAAGATCGACCCGGGCTACCCGGTCTGGGTCGAGGGCGTCGAGAAAGGCTACTTCTGCCGTCGGCCTGACGGAAACCTGATGAAGGGCTCCGTTTGGCCCGGTCTCTGTCACTTCCCCGACTTCACCCGCCCCGAAGTTCGCGACTGGTGGGCGGATCAATTCCAAGGTCTGATTGGCGACGTCGGCATCCACGGCATCTGGAACGACATGAACGAGCCGGCCGTGTTCGAGGACGGCACCTTTCCGCACGACGTCCGGCACGATTACGACGGCCATCCCTGTTCGCACCGAAAGGCGCACAATATCTACGGCATGCAGATGATCCGCGCGACGCAGGACGGCCTGCGGCGGTTTGGCAATGGCAAGCGCCCCTTCTCCATCACCCGCTCGGCCTATGCCGGCACGCAGCGCTTCGCCTGTGGCTGGACCGGCGACAACGTGGCGTCGTGGGAGCACCTGAACATGGCAAATACCCAGTGCCAGCGGCTTGCCACATCCGGCATGTCCTTCATCGGCTCGGACATCGGCGGCTTCATCGAAACACCTTCGCCCGAGCTCTACCTGCGCTGGGTCCAGCTCGCGGTGTTCCATCCGTTTTTCCGCACACACTCGTCGGGTGATCATGGCGATCAGGAGCCATGGTCCTTCGGCGAGGACACCACCGATTGGGTGCGCCGCGCGATCGAGATGCGCTACCGCCTGCTGCCCGCCGTTTACACCGCCTTCTGGCAGTATGTGAAGGACGGCACGCCGATGCTGCGCTCATTGCCTTTGGTCGAGCATCAGAACCCTGACGCCTATTGGCGCAGCGCGGAGTTCTACTTCGGCGATCATCTCTACGTCGTGCCGATCCTGGCCGAGGGCGAGGAAGGTCGCTTCCTTTACCTGCCGAAAGCGGATTGGTTTTCCTACCACGACGACGCGCGACCGAAAGCGGTGGCCACCGACATCTGGATCGAATGCCCGATCGACCGCATCCCGGTCTTCGTGCGCGGCGGTGCGGTGATTCCGCATTGGCCGCTGCAACAGCACACCGGCGAGATTCCGAATCCCGAACCCGAACTGCGGACCTGGTGGAAGAGTGGCAGCGAGACCAGCCGCTGGTATGAAGACCAAGGCGACGGCGAAGCGTGGAAGCAAGGCGTCTATCGTGACTCAACTCTCCGCGTCGATGGGCACGAAGGACGCATCGAGCTGACCCGTGAATGGGAGGGCTCGTGGATTCCTGGCTATGAAGTCGTGCACCTCACCTTCTGCGGGATCGGCAGCGCCGAAGCCGAGCTCAAGGTGGCCATCGATGGCCGCGAGGTGATCGCGCTCCGCGGGGATGACGGACGCTATCGCGTCCCGGCGCCGCGGGATTTCCAGCGTGCGACTCTTGAATGGGCACCGGTCCGGGTGGGCAGGCACCACGAAAGCAGCGTGGAAGCCTGACCCACCCAAGATCGTAGGCTCAATCAGGGCTCGAGCTTCGAGTCAGGCGTCCCGTTGGACACCATGGCCCCGGCCTCGTTGCTGGCTTGGATCACGGTGCGTGCCACACCGGCGAGCGATTCCTCGCCGCGCGGTGACGTGACATACAGCGCGCTCAAGGAAGTCAGCAGGCAGCAGGCCGCCGAGGCCAGCGATGGGCGACTGGGCCGCGAGCGCCGGTGATTCGCGCCAGCCATGCGCTCGCTGAAGAGCACGCGGGCTTCCTGATAGAACGCCACTCTCGTTGGAAAGAACGGCATTGGCGTGCTGGATGCGTGGCATTCCGAGCATAGCAGCGTCTTGCGAATCGCGAACGGAGGCCGGGCAATCGCCGGGCCGGAGTTCGGGCTCGCAGGTGAAAACGAAGGGATATCCATCGCGGCAGACGCCAAGCGACTGATCTTCTCCGGATCTGTCATGGGGGTTAGGGGGTAGGGGGTTGTTGCACTTGGGGGTGTCTTTTGAGAAACTGGGGTGAATCTCCAAGACAGCCGCACTTTTAAGTATTCCAGACTTTCAGGCCATTACGCGATCGCGTAGGTGGAAGCAAAAAAGCCGGGAAGCCGCCTCGCCGGTTGCCGCAGTGGGCTTCCTGACGGCGAAACGCCAGCCAATCCTTTATCCGGGTTGGGCGCGGATTGAACATCCGGCCTCTGTGGACCACCCGCCACGGATCACCAGGCGGAGGGCGGCAATGACGGCTCGCTCCCTGGACCTCGGCAACCGGGGGGCGACAACGCTTGAGCAGGCTTCGAAAACCGTGATCAAGGAGGTCAAACTCAAGCCGGTCCCGAACGGTCTTGCCGTGGAAGTGACGGCTTCCGATCGCCGGGACGCCCGCACTATAGCCCGAGAGGTCGCGGAAGTTGCCATACAAATGAAGAATTTCTCCCCCTGCGGCGAAGAAATGACTCTATACGGCGTATCCCGCGACGATGCAAAAAGGAACAAGCGGGCCGGGACTCCGGAGAGCCATGTGGTGCGGCCTGGGGCTGTCACTGATCGGGTTCTCCTTCGCGGCTCCTCCCGCCTACAAGGATCCTGCACCGAAGCGTTACGACCTGACCGGCCGGGCCAGCGTCATCGACCGCCGGGCCAAGGAGCACCCCGAGATCGGCTTCATCTTTGAGAAGGACGGCAAGCCGCAGGATGTCGAGCACGCCTGCGTCGATACCCGTGTCGCCCCGCAGGGCAAGCTGGTCATCTGGCTGATGGGCCACAATCAGGGACTTTTCGAGCGGGTCTCCGGCTACGGCATGCACGCGATCCAAGTCCACTACGCCAATGGCTGGTTCTCCAAGCTCTATGGCGGCCCGCCGCCCGAGGACGACCTGTTCCTTTCCAAGATCCGCCTTGAAGCCGCCACCGGCGAGGATCACTCGAAGGCCATCGATATCCCGAAGCCCGACGGGATCATGGAGCGCTCGTTCCAACTCCTGAAATGGTTGGATAAGGAACATCCCCAGGGACATTGGGACCAATTCCTCGCTCCCGGCGGTCGCGGCCTCGCGTGGGACAAGGTCATCCTCGCCGGAATCTCCCACGGTTCCACGACCGCGGCCCGCATGGCCAAGCACGTCCGCGTCGATCGCGTCGTCATGTTCTCCGGCCCCCGCGACCAACTCGAAGCATGGCAAAGCCTGCCCTCCGTCACGCCCGGCGAGCGCTTCTTCGGCTTCACCCACGTGCTCGATGACGGTTGGAAGAACGACCACTACTGCCGATCCTGGCAGATGCTCCAACTCCACGACTACGGCCCGCAGGTCAATATCGATACCGCTACCCCACCTTACTCTAACAGCCGCCGCCTCATCACCGAGGCCGACGTGAAGAACGACCCCAACCGCGCCCACGGAGCCGTCGTGCCCGGCGGAACGTCGCCCAAGGACAAGTCAGGCAAACTTCTCTATGAGGACGTCTGGCGCTATCTCTTCACGCATCCCGTCAATGAGATCGGTGAACGCACGCCACCGGATCCCGAGTGCCGGATGCAGCAGCGCGGCACGTAAAGAGTGTCGAGTTCCGTGCTACTCCACCGCCGAGGCATCCGTCGCGCTCGGCATCAATCTCAGTTCCTCCGCCAGGATCGCCTTCGCCGCGCCGATCTTTCTCACGGAGGCGGGCGGATAGAGGCGGCCGGAGAACAGGTCCGAGTTGCTCTCGTAGATGTGGAAGGCCCCGCCTCCCATGAAGCTCCGGTAGCGCGGCACTCGCGTCGCATCCAGAAGGCGGTAGGCGACGCCACCTTCGTGCTTCGACCACGGCCCCAGTGCCATCGCCAAGGCCGCGCCCTGCCGCCCCGTCAGTCGCTTCTCATACTCCTCCCTCGTCAGAGCGCGGGCGTATTCCAAGCGGAACACGTACTTCTCCGGCGCGCCATGGGTGAGCAGTTCCTCCCTCGACACCGCGTCGCTGAACTCCGGCATCCCCTCATTCAACGGACGATGGAGAGACTCGCGGAACACCTCGAATTTCGACGTCAGCACGATCTCATGCTGCTTCACCTCCACCACCCAATCGTCCTTCAACAGCGGCTCTAACGCCTTCGCATCCTTCGCCGCCAACGTCACCAGCTCGGCATCGGCATCCACCGCAGGCACCGTCTTCCCATCCCCCGCCTTCTTCGCTAGCTGAAGTGCCTCATGCTGCTGGCGAGTCGCCGCATTCGCCTGAACCAAGGCGGCGCCCATTGCATCCATCGCTCGCTCCACTGCGCGCTTCGCCTCCTCGACCGCGTGCTTTGCTTCCTCCGCCGACGGTGCCGGTACCGCCTTCTTCGGTGTCTCAGCATGTGCCGGCATCAAAAGCACCAGCAAACACGCCGCGACCGTCATCGCGGAAAGGTAGGCTTTCATCGCACTCATTCAGTCAAAGGATTGAGCACACCCCGCATTGAAAGCAAGCCCGCCCCAAGTAGTCCGGTTCTCCGACCACTCGGGCGACGTCTATTGGTTCGTACGACCTCATCACGATGACCCCGCGCCCGCTTGCACCCGCCGCCCAGCATACGTATCACCCGTAAAACATGTTCCGCCCGCTTTCCATTTCCATCGCCCTGCTCGCCGCCGTCTACGCCGTCGAGACCACCTTCATCAATCCCATCGCGGAAGGAGCCGACCCCTGGGTGGTGAAGCACGGCAAGCAGTACGTGTGGTGCGCCTCGGAAGGCAACCGCGGGATCGCGCTGTGGGTCTCCGACCGGCTGACCTCGCTGGGGAAGAAGCACGTCATTTGGACGGCACCGGAAAGCGGGCCCTATGCGAAAGAAGTATGGGCGCCGGAAATCCACCTCCTTGATGGCCGTTGGCATGTCTATTTCGCCGCCTCCGACGGGAACAATGCGAACCATCTAGCCTACGTGCTACGCTCGCGTGACGCGGATCCGCTGAGCCCGTACACTTTGCACGGCCCCTTCACCACCGGCGATGGCACCGACGGCAAGTCGCCGAATATCTGGGCGATCGACATGACCGTGCTGGAGGTCGGCGGCAAGCGCTACGCCATCTGGTCCGGCTGGGATGCTCCGGGCACGGACAAACAGTTCCTCTACATCGCCCCGATGAAATCGCCCACCGAACTGGCCGGCCCGCGGGTGCTGTTGGCGAAGAACGACGAGCACCTCTGGGAGCGGACCGAAGAGAAGCCCGAGTCACGAGGCTTGGCCGAGGGGCCCCAAGTGCTCCAAAACGGCGGCCGAACCTTCGTGACCTACTCCACCGCCGCCTCGTGGCTCCCGACCTACAAGCTGGGAATGCTGGAACTCACCGGCAAGGACCCGCTCGATCCCAAGTCGTGGACCAAACGCCCCGAGCCCGTATTCCGAGGCACCGAGCAGACCTACGGCACCGGCCACAGTTGCTTCGTGAAAAGCCTGGATGACCGCGAGTGGTGGCACGTTTACCACGCCAAGCGCGACCGTGGGACCGGCTGGCGGCGCGCCATCTTCGTGCAGCCCTTCACCTTCGGCACCGACGGTCTGCCGGACTTCGGCACCCCGGTCGCACCCGGCACCGTCCTGCCCTTCCCCTCCGGCGAAGCCCTGCCCACCCCGAAGCTTCCGCTGGCGGTGGATTTCACCACGGGCCACCCCGACGGATTCTCCTATTACGGCCACCTGCAATTCTTCGGTTTTGAGAAGGACGGCCTGCACCTCGGCACCG
Source organism: Luteolibacter arcticus (assembly GCF_025950235.1). Taxonomy (NCBI): domain Bacteria; kingdom Pseudomonadati; phylum Verrucomicrobiota; class Verrucomicrobiia; order Verrucomicrobiales; family Verrucomicrobiaceae; genus Neoluteolibacter; species Neoluteolibacter arcticus. The sequence goes on from NZ_JAPDDT010000001.1 coordinate 941,425, forward strand.
TCCCGGCCCACCCGGTCAATGACTACCGCAGCGGCGAAAAGCTGGTGCTCGATGGCGGCAATTTCACGGACTTCGAAGCCTCGACCACCGTGCGCTTCGTGAATGGCGACCGCGATGCGGGGCTGTTGTTCCGAGTGACCGCTCCGTCGGTGGGCTTCGATGCCCAGCACGGCTACTTCGCCGGTCTATTGCCACGGGACAAAGCCGTGGTGCTGGGGAAAATGGACAGCAAGGGCTGGACGGAGATCCGTCGTGCGCCGGTGGACCTGCCAGCCGGAGCCACGCACCAACTCGGCGTCACGGCCCGCGGTCCGGAAATCAAGGTGACCCTTGGAGAAAAGGAAGTGCTGACGGCCCGCGACGATTCTCATGCTGCCGGATCGGTAGGCGTCCGCGTGGTCGATACCCATGCAAGCTTCGGCGGCCTGAAGGTGCGCCCGCTGGAGGGCCAGTAAATGCCCGGAGCCATGTAGGCGGGTTCGTCAGAATGTTTCGCGCTGTCCTGTCCTATCCCTCTTGCCCTCGGCGAGGAGGGGCGAAGGCTACGCAGACACGCGGAAGACTGTCGACGCAGGCGGAAAAGCATCGATTCCTACCGTTTTCTGCAAAATAGATTGAAAATCGCGCAATAGAGCAAGCAATGGCTTGCCTCTGCGCAGCTTTGGGACAGGTAGATAGGAGACCCAAGGTCAAGTGGACCCAACCGCTTGCCCGGAAAAACCCATGAATCCCTGCGTCTCCATGCTGCATATTCAACTTCCCCTGCACTTCGTGCTCCGGGGGAAAGGTCGTGGCTTCAGCCTTTCGGCAAAGCCTCCTGAATCGCCTTGATGCATACCCGAGCGGGCGCGTTTTCCCGCTCCCCGGCCCCAGCGGCCACCACCAGAAACCATCCAGAGCCCCGCCCTCGCCCTCTTTCACGAATCGAATCTTATTCGTAAAGCCCAGTTCCCAACCCAAGCCAACCCCTGCCATGTCACATCCCTTTCTTTTCCGCGCCATACCCCAAGTTGCCATTGGCGCGGCCTTTGTCTCGCTGGCCGCAACCGCCGAGGCGATCAGCTACTACAAGGCTAACCTTACCTCCCCCCCCAATTTGAACTCATCAGGCGCGTGGACCGACCTCGCCGGAGGAGCCGTAACGACCGCCCCTGCCAACAACAGCGGCTCGGACCCCGACATCTGGCACTGGGACAACAGGGTCACTGCAGTCACTGCAGCCAGCATCGTCAGCATGGGGGGCGATGTGCGGTTGAATACCATCAAGATCCTGGACCCCGGTGGCGCGGTCACCATCGACGGCGTCACGCGGACGATGTCCATCAGCAACAATGGCGGCATCGACATGAGCGCCGCCACGCAGGATCTCACCATCGGCAACCTCCCCACCGGCACGAACTCCGGATTCCGGATTCTCGGGAGCAATTTCAACATCGCCATCAATGTGGCAGCTGGCCGCACCTTCACCTTGAATTCGAAGCTCGCGGTGAATGGCGGCTCGGGCGGCGTCACGGTGACCTTCGCCGGCGCAGGAACCTCGATCTTCAACGACCAGTTTCAGGCGAGCAACCTCGTCCTCAGCGCGGGTGAGGTCCGACTCAACAGCCTCACCGGTTCCACCCGGAACGGCACCAACACCACCACCGTGAATGGCGGTCGTCTGGTGATCAACAACACCACCTCCGGCTCGGCTACCGGCAGCGGTGCGGTGAACGTCAACAATACGGGCACGCTGACCGGTCAAGGCAGCATGGCCGGCGTGGTCACCGTCGCATCCGGTGGGACGCTGATTCCGAGGGACGGCGCGATTGGCAGTCTCACGACCGGCGGGCTCTCGCTGGCCGCGGGCTCTACGATCAAGTGGGAAGGGATCGACACCACCCAAGCCGACCTGATCACAGTGAACAACACCGACGGCCTGGTCATCAACGGCGGCACGGTGGAACTCTACAATTCCGGCACCACCACTCCATTCACAGGCACCGGGGTCTACAAGCTGTTCGCGTTTAACAGCGCCGGCACGATCGGTGGCTCAGGCGTCTCCAGTCTGGCCGTGGCAGAGAGCACGAAAATCGCCGGCCAGACCTACACCTTCGGCGTCGCCGCAGGCTTCGTCACGCTGACCATCGAGGTTGGCAGCCGGCCGCAGTCGTTCTGGAACCAGGACATCAGCGGCACCTGGGCCACGCCGGCAAACTGGACCAGCAACGGCGTGCCGAACGCCATCTCCGCCATCGCCAATCTCGGCGGCGCGGAAGGCACCCCGATCACGCAGCCACGGACCGTCACGCTGGGCGCTCCCGCCACCGTCGGCGTGCTGAACAGTCCTTCACCCTGGCGGGTGCCAGCACCCTGAACTTCGACGACGGTTCGGTCGGGGCAAAGCTACAGGTGATCAATGGCAGCCACACCATTTCCGCCCCGCTGACCCTACCGGAGAACGGACTGCTCGCCAGCGTGGAGAATGCTGCCAGCACACTTACACTCGGTGGACAAATCGACGGTATCGGGGCCTTCGCCAAGTCCGGTCCCGGTACCCTGGTCGTCACCGGCGACGCCTTTTACGTTGGTGCCACGAGCGTGGGAGGAGGAACCCTGCAAGTCGGCAACGGCTCGACCAGCGGTGCGATCTTCACCCCGATCTCCAATAGCGGCGCGCTGAGCTTCAATCGCTCCGACGAGGTCATCCTCAACTACGGCATCAGCGGCACCGGCAGCGTAACCTTCGCCGGCACCGGCAAGACCATCCTCAACGTACCCAACACCTTCAGCGGCCCGACGACGATCACCGCCGGCACCGTCGAGATCGCGGATGGCACAGCGCTCCAGAACAGCACGCTCACCTACTCCACCACCGGTGGCGTGGTGACATTCCCGGACTTCCTCACCTCCGTCACGCTCGGCGGCCTGACCGGTGACCGGTCCTTCCCGGTCACCAATGCCATCGGCGACCCGGTGTCCCTGACGGTCGGCCAGAACAACTCGACCACCAGCTACGCCCCATCCACCACCGGGACGGGCGGTGCCTTCACCAAGCTCGGCAGTGGTACCTTCACGTTGACCGGAACCCACGCCTTTAGCGGCGCGGCCACCATCAGCGCCGGGCTTCTCAGTCTCGATACGGGCGCGAGTTTCACCGCCGCCTCCGTGAGCACCACGGCCGCCACCGGCAAACTCCGTGTGAATGGCGGAACCATCCATACCACCGGGGGCGGGAACTTCGAGAACGCCTCCGCCGGCTTCGAACTCGTCTCGGGCACCGCCACGATCGACGGTGCCGTCACCCATCAACCCAACATCAGCAGTGGCAACGTCTTCATCAATGTCGGCGGAGGCACGCTCAACGCGGGAAGCGTGAGCTTGAGCCGGTGCAACTTCACCCTCGGCACCGCCGAGCCTGCCAACGGCTCGACGACGAACGGCCTCTACATCCACAATGGCGGGATCGTCAACGTGGCGGGCAACGTGCTGCTGGGAAACAACGCGAACTCCTCCGTCAGTTGCCGCATCGAATCCGGCGGCAGCCTGACGGTCAATGGTAGCACGACGGTGGGAACCGACAGCCCCGACCGGTGGTCGATTCTTGATGTCGCCGCCGGATCTTTCACCTCCACCGATGCAGTGGGCGGAGTCTTTCTGGGGGTTCCGACGGCCACTAACAACTCAAGGGGCCAGGCCGTGATGCACGTCCGCGGCACCGGCGTGGCCAAAGCGGAACGCTTCCAGTTCGGCCAAGCCGCCTTGGGAGGCATCTCCACCCTCCGGCTGTCCGGCGGAGCACTCTACGTCGGCAGCGGCGGCATGAACATCGGCTCCACCGGCCCGATCGTCGCCCAGTTGAAATTGGAAGGCGGCACCTTGGGCGCACTGGGCAGCTCAACCTCGAACGTTCCAGTGAGCCTCAACGGCCCTGCCGTCGTCACCGGCGCGAGCGATGCCAATGCTCCACATGTGATGACCTTCACGGGCCCCACCACCGGCACCGGCTCCCTCACCAAGAACGGCGCGGGCACCGTGATCTTCAGCTCGCCGTCCAACAGCTTCTCCGGCCCCACACTCGTCAGTGCAGGCACGCTCGGTCTCGGCGGCCAGACGAGTGGACTGATCACCGCGGATGCCGGCACCACGCTGGCCCCGCAGGGAGTGCTCTCCGCGACCGCAGGTGCGGTCATCAATGGCACCCTCGCCCTCACCTACGACAGTGAAGCCAACCCCCGCGTTCCGCGGATCATCAGCTCGGCTGGCACGATTGCCCTCGGTGCCAACTCGACGCTGGTGTTCAGCGGCTCAGGCACCGTGGCCGGAGGCGTCCACGTGCTACTGAAGGCTTCGGGCGGTGTCACCGGCACCTTTGCCAACGTCACCGGCCTGCCCGGTGGCTTTGACCTCAACTATGCCTACGACGACGATGCCAACGTTGCCACGCCGCCGGTAGTCGCCATCATCAATCCCTCGGCAGTCACTCCGTTCCAATCCTGGATCGAGACCTTCGTCTTGAACGGGGACATCCCGGCCAATCAGACGGACCCCGAAGATGACCCGGATGCCGATGGCGTGGACAACATCACCGAATTCGCCTTCGACGGCGATCCCGGCGACGGCTCCAACAATGGCCGGATCTTCGGCCTGTCGGAAGATGGCGGCGACGGGGACACCCAGAAGCAACTGCTGCTCACAGCCGCCGTGCGGGCTGGCACTCCCTTCACCGCCGGTGCCCCGGCTACCGGCAGCAGTCTGGATGGCCTCGACTACAGCATCGGGGGCAGCACCGATCTCGCTACCTTTACCGCCGCCGTGAGCGTGGAAACGACAGCCGTGCTGCCGCCAAACGCACCGACGCTCAATAGCGGATGGGAATGGAAAACCTTCAGCCTTGATGGCTCAAATGGCCTGACCGGAAAAGGCTTCCTGCGGGCCAGCGCCACCGCCACTGCGGCACCCTGAACCCGCCATTCTCTGGAAACCCAAGCCCGCGACGGACTCGGTCTGTCGCGGGTCTTTCTATTCTTCAGACTACTCTGCCGGTGTCTCCACGACGGCGGTCCGCTGCTTGTCGTGGCGGATGTCGCGGGCCGAGTCGAGATAGACGGCGTCCTCGCCGATGTTCACCGCGAGGTCGCCGATGCGTTCCAGCGAGCGCGCCACGAAGATGAGATGCAGGAAGTCCTCGGTTCCCGCCCCGCCTTCTTCAAGACGCGCGCTGAAGGTGGCGATCAAGCGCTTGTGAAGCTTGTCGAGTTCCTTGTCGCGGGCCTTCAGCGATTCACCGAGTTGCGCATTGCGGTCGGAGTAGGCGGACAGGGCGTCGCGCAGGAGTTCCCCGGCCATCGCATACAGAGGCTCGATGAACGGCACCTCGGCGCATGCCGGGCGGGCGATCATCTTGCGGGCGCGCTTGGCGATGTTCACCGCGTGATCGGAGATGCGCTCCAGATTGGACGCCACCTTCATGGAAGTAATCACCAGCCGCAGGTCGCTGGCGACCGGATGAAAGCGGACCAGCGTCTCCATGCCAATGCGGTCGATCGTCATCTCCGCCTCGTCCACTTCGTCGTCATCGGCCACCACGGCCTTGCACTTTTCCAGATCGCGCTCAAGCAGGCCCTGCATGGCACGTTCCAGATTGAGGCGGGCCTGGCCGGCCATGGAAATGACCTCATTGCGGAGCGCGCCGAAGGCTTGATCGAATTCGCGGAGAATGTGTGGGGTATCCGAGTGCATGGAGGGAAAATTCAGCCGAAGCGGCCGCTGATGTAGTCCAAAGTACGCTTTTGAGCGGGGTTTTCGAAGATCTTTCGCGTGATGTCGTATTCGACCATCTCCCCGAGATAAAAGAACGCCGTGCGGTCCGATACCCGCGTCGCCTGCTGCATGTTGTGCGTGACGATGACGATGGTGTAGTGCTCCCGCAGGCTCAGAATCAGGTCTTCCACGTGCGCGGTGGCAATCGGATCGAGCGCCGAGCAGGGTTCGTCCATCAGGATGATCTCGGGATCGACCGCCATGGTGCGGGCAATGCAGAGCCGCTGCTGCTGGCCGCCGGAGAGCCCGGTGGCGATGTCGTTGAGTCGATCCTTCACCTCGTCCCACAGGGCAGCGCGGCGCAGTGACTTTTCGACGACTTCATCAAGCGTCGACTTCTTCTTCTCGCCGAGCGTGCGCGGGCCGTAGGCGACGTTGTCGTAGATGCTGCGGGGAAAGGGATTGTACTTCTGGAAGACCATCCCGACATGACGGCGGAGCTGAACCGGGTCGATGCTCTTGTCGGCGATGTTCGCGCCCTCGATGATGATCGAGCCCTTGGTCACGCGCGCGCCGGGGACGAGGTCATTCATCCGGTTGAAGCAGCGCAAGAGGGTGGTCTTCCCGCAGCCGGAGGGCCCGATGAAGGCGACCACCTGGTTGTTCGGCACGTCGAGGGTGACGCTTTTCAGGACCTGCTTGTCACCGTAGGAGAAATCGACCCCTTGGACTTGGATCGCAGGCACATCTGCCGCGGTTCGAGGGGCGGGATCGGGCGTCACAGGGTGCTCAGACGTCATCGGCGGGGCAGTCGGCCGTCTCCGCGGCGGGGCATCGGTTACCAGTGGCATGGTGGATTGTAAAGGTCTCGCCGTGAGCCGTGGCACGGCGACCCCGGCACTCTGTCAGGGAAAATCCTTCGTGCGGCTTGCCACGTGTGACGTTTTCGACACAAATCCCGCCCGAAACACCTGCCCATGATCTCGATCCAGCGCATGTTCGGCAAAGAGGACCGCTTTTTCACCCTGCTCATTGCCAGTGCCGAGGAGGCCCGGCAAAGCATCGTCGGCCTCACCCACATTCTGCGGCACGAGAAGGCCCCCTCGCTCGACAGGTTCGCGGAAGTCCGGAAAAAGGACAAGGCCATCACCCAGGAAATCAGCGACCTGCTGGTGAAAAGCTTCGTCACCGCTCTGGAGCGGGAGGACATCGAGGCGCTCTCGACCGCCCTCTACAAGATCCCGAAGACGGTCGAGAAATTCGTCGAGCGCTACCTGATCTCGCAGGACAAGGTGTCCATCACCGACTTCAACCGCCACGCCGTGATGCTCGATGAAGCCACCGGACTGGTGGTCGAGATGATCCAAGCCCTGCGCAAGGGCATGGATATCGTAAAGATGAAGGAGCTCAACGACCGCATGCAAACCATCGAGGGCGACGCGGACAAGCTGATGCTCGATTGCTTGAAGGATCTCTAAAGCGGCAAATACGACACCTTGTTCGTCGTCATCGTCTCGAACCTCTACGATCTGTTGGAGAAGGTCTTCGACCGCTGCCGCGACGTCGGCAACGTGGCGAAACAGATCGCCTACAAGAACTCCTAAGCGCCCGACATGACGCTCATCCTTGTCGTCATCCTCGTCGCGCTGGCCTTCGAGTTCATCAACGGCTTCCACGACACGGCGAACTCGATCGCCACGGTCGTCTCGACGAAAGTGCTCACCCCGCGGCAGGCGATCATGCTCGCCGCGATCACCAACCTCTTCGGCGCCTTGGTCGGCCATGCGGTGGCGAAGACGGTGTCGTCTGGACTGGTGGATTCCCAGTTCGTCACCTCGCAGACCATCATTTGCGCGCTCTTCGGCGGCATCGTGTGGAACCTGCTCACCTGGTGGCTCGGCCTCCCCTCCTCCTCCACCCACGCCATGGTCGGCGGCCTGTGCGGCGCGACGCTGGCCAACGCGCAGAACAACTGGGAGGCCATCATTTGGTCCCAGGAAAAGATGAAGGACGGCAAGGTCGTGATGGAAGGCGTCCTTCACAAGGTGATCTGGCCGATGCTCGGTTCGCCAGTTATCGGCCTGGTCGGCGGCTTCCTGGTGATGACGCTGCTCTACGCCCTGCTCCGGAACGCCCGCCCGATGTGGGTGAACCGCTTCTTCGGCCGCGCGCAGATTTTCAGCGCCAGCTACATGGGCTTCGCCCACGGCCTCGCGGACGCGCAGAAGACCATGGGCATCATCACCCTCGCGCTGGTCACCGCGACCACCGCCGGTTCATTCCATGATCTCCCGAAGACGTTCCATTTCCTGAAGATGGAAAAGACGCCGGAAGCCGAGCAACTGCTGCTGACGGTGATCGACGGCAAGCACACCCTCGACACCGCCGCCCGGCTGGAAACGGAGGGCTTCAAGATGCGCTCCGGCGAGTTCCGCGAGGCCTTCCTTTCGCTCGCTGCCGAAGTCCACGATGACCTCGGCGACCCGGCAGGAGCCGCCCGCGCCCGCGCCGACGTGCAGAAGGATTACGAGGCCAGCCTGGCCCGCGAGAAAGCCCGCTTCCTGCCCAAGGTCCCGATTCTCGGCCCGATGGTCGCAGTCAAATACACCGAGTGGCCAAATGCCCTGGACGCCGAAGGCGCGAAGGCGGAGAAGGACGGCAAGCCGCCGCTCAAGGCCATGGCCAGCAAGGTCCGGGAACTCGCGTCCGACGTACCGGCCTGGATCAAGGTGGTCTGCGCCCTGGTCATGGCAGCCGGCACCTCCGCCGGCGGCTGGCGCATCATCAAGACCATGGGCCACAAGATGGTGAAGCTGCAGCCGGTCCACGGCTTCGCCGCCGAGACCACCGCCGCGACTCTGCTGGCGATCACCGGGAAATACGGCATGACGGTGTCCACCACCCACGCCATCACCACGGCCATCATGGGCGTCGGCGCGACCAAGCGCTTCAGCGCGATCGACATGAAGATCGTGAAAAAGATCCTCGGCGCCTGGGTGCTCACCCTTCCCGCATCCGCCGGCGTCGCCTACGTCAGCATGTGGCTCTGGCTGAAGATCGCCGGGTAATTTCCCGGCGCAATTTCAGCCTTCGACTTTCCGGAAAGCCGCGGCTAAGAACCGCCGCCCATGCCTCCGCAAGCCTCCGCCCGTTCGCCCTTTGCCGGCTGCCTGATCCTTATCCTGGCCTTGCTGATGCTGGTCTGCTTGATCGGTTTCACCGCGTGGATGCCCTTCCGCCAAGCGACCGAGATCGAGAAATTCACCAAAGCCGCCCCTACCCCGCTGGCCGTCGACCCCATCGAGGGCAACGAGACCAAGGTGAACGCCCTCGTCGAGCGACTGGAAATCTTCCGCACCGAGCTGAACGACGCCGCCAAGCCCGCCCGGATCGAGCTCACGGCCGATGACCTGAACCTCGCGATCGCTGCCTTCCCGCAGGTCGAACAGCTCCGCAAGAGCTTCCGCATCCGCGAAATCACTGCCGATGCGCTGGTGATCGACATCTGCTACCAGCTCAATGGCCGCCCCCGCCTCACCAAGGACGGGGAAGAGGGCTTCATGACCTCCGACCCGCGCTACCTGATCGGCACCATCAAGGGCCAGCCACACCTCGCCCGGCGCGAACTCGCCCTGAAGGTGAACGCGCTGGACGTCCCCGGCTCCGCCGTCCCGGACGGCTTCATGGAGCATTTTTCCACGCTGCGCCTGTTTGAGCGCTACGTGAAAGACCCCGTGCTCGGGCCCGCGATGGGTCAAATGACCCGCGCCGAGATCAAGGACGGCAAGATGGTCCTCGCCCGCGTTCCCGGCGAAAATCCGCCGGAAACCGTCAGCAATGCGACCTTCCAGCAAGGTAGCAATCGTTTCCTTACCGTGCTTGGCATCGTCGCCTGCATCTTCCTGGCCTTTGCTGCGACCATGGTGATCGTCGGGATTCGCCGCCAGAAGCGCCGGGAAAAAGAGGGCTTGGAGAATTGAAGCGGGGCATTCTTCCTGCTTCACTTTCCCCTTAGACAAGCCCGCGGGTCCGCGGCGCTTGAAAGCCGTGCCTATGGGAACCCCGTAGCGCATTTCCGCATCCCACGCCCGTTTCATGAGAACCACGACCCGTTCCGCCCTCGTCCTGCTTGGCTTGGCCACCGCCGCCATCGCCCAGGAGCCCGCCGCCAAGGCCACGGCCGCCACCGCGCCGATCGCCATCGCCGAAGTCCCGGCCGCCAAGCCGGAACTCCCGGTCGAAAAGCCTGCCGACAAGCCGGTTTCCGCCGAGAAGCCAGCCGAGGAAAAGAAGGCCGACCCGGTCAAGGAGGAGCAGGAGAAGCTCACCGCCGAGAACAACCTCGCCTCCGCCAAGCTCACCGCCGAGACCAACGCGATGCGCGCCGAGATCACCCGGCTCAAGATGGAGAAGGACCTCCTCGCCGAGCGCCTCAGCCTCGCCGCCATGAAGCGCCAAGTGGCCATGGAAGAATCAATGTCCAAGATCGAGGCTGAGAAGGCCCAGATCACCCGCGACAACGAACTCGCCAAGGCCAAGGCCGAGTACCTCACCAACGAGCTCAAGGCCGTCCAAAGCCAGTCCGGCATCGAGATCAGCAAGCTCCAGAACCAGATTGCCGGGATGGAGATGGAGACCAAGCGCAAGTCCTACGCGGACGCCAAGCCGGTCTACCTTGAGAATCCCCTCCGCGACGATGGCACGCTGGTCATTTCCGACCGCCGGATCGCCCTAAACGGCATGATCAGCATGGCCACTGCGGACCACATCACCGACCGCATCGACTTCTTCAACAACGCCGACAAGAAGCTGCCGATCTTCATCGTCATCGACCAGTCGCCCGGCGGTTCGGTCATGGCCGGCTACCGCATCCTCAAGGCGATGGAGTCGAGCGACGCCCCGGTCCACGTGGTCGTGAAGTCCTTCGCCGCCTCGATGGCCGCCGGCATCACCACCCTGGCCAAGGAAAGCTACGCTTACCCGAATGCCATCATCCTGCACCACCAGATCAGCTCCACCCTCTTCGGCCAGCTCAACCTGACCGAGCAGGCGGAAGTCGTGAAGGAAAGCCAGCGCTGGTGGACCCGCCTCGCCTCCCCCGTCGCCGCCAAGATGGGCGTCAGCACGGATGAATTCATCAAGCAGATGTATGCCCACTCCAGCGCCGGCGATTGGAGCGAATTCGGCGAAGACGCGCAAAAGCTGAAGTGGGTGAACCACATCGTCAGCGGCATCGAGGAAAGCTCCTTCACCAAGAGCCCGGACCTCAAGTCCGCCATGCCTCCGTCGCCCGCCCAGCCTGCCGCCGAGATGAAGGAAGAGATCGACCCCAACGGCAAGCCCTTCTCCTATCTCCCGCGCCTGACTCCCAAGGACGTCTACTTCCTCTACAATCCGGACAACTACTACCGGATGCGCTGAGGCCACGCCTTTCTCAGCGTAGGCGCGGTGGTAACACCGCGGAAGCCACGGGAAAAGCGATCGTCATAGAAACGCTCACCACCCTTGCTCCTCGCGTTCTAACAAACGCGCCTACATTCCAAATCACGAAGGGAGACCACACGGTCTCCCTTCCTTGTGTACACAGGGAGCGCAAACGATTCCCTTTTCCTCAGCCCCAAAGGGGCGCGATCTTTCAGCCCCGCCCAACGGGCGGGGTCCCTGCAGGCAGAGCATTGCGGCCTGTAGGGCCGCGAGACGTGGGAGGCTCCCATCACACCATCGCGGAGGGTCACTGAGGCGAGCCCGTGCCACGGAATGAGATCAGCATGCTTCGATCCTCTCACAATCTAACAGGCTTTCAGCCCTCCGGATTCCTTCGCAACACCAGTCCCCGGGCGATGCCTGGGGCTTAGGAATCACGCCCCGGCGGGGCGAAAGACTCCCGATACCGTCTCGCAGCTTCCTTCACTTCCCCTTCACCAACTCCCCGTGAAGCGCCTCTAACAACGACTTCTCTCCCTTCACGTCGTTGTTGAGCGACCAGATCATCACGCCGCCGAGGCCTTCATCGACCACGTGCTTCGCCTTCGCCCGGATTGTCGGCTGGCCATTGTGCCAGATCGTTTCGCCCACCTGATCCTGCTGATCCGCCTCTGGATGCCTCGCCAGAATGTCCGCATACCCGAAACCGCCGTTGCGGAAATCCTTCCCGAAGCCGTAGCCGTAGAAGGGCACGCCAAGGATCGCCTTCTCCTTCGGCAAACCACGAGCGAGCCAGTAATTTGCCGCTCCCTTGGCAAACTCCAGCGACGAATGCTGCCCCGGCGCTTCCGGGTTCCATGACCCCTTAGCGTCGTAGGCCATAATGTTGAGGAAATCAAAGTGGCCCAACGCCGCGTCCGGCACTCGGTCACCGCCATAGCCCTTCGACAGCGCGGCAGTGAGCAGCTTGCCCTTGGGCTTCAGCACGGCGGCGAGATCCGCGATGAAGTCGCCATAGTCCTCGTTGATCGAGGGGCCTTCGATATCTACGTCCAGCCCGTCGAAACCGTGCTTCTCCACATACGCCGCCAGCTTGGTGACGAAGCCGGCCCGCTGGTCATCGGCCAGAAGCTTGAAGTAGCGGGCCTTCAGCACCTCGTCGCCCGATGCCGAGCCGCCGCCGATCGACACCAGCACCTTGACCTTCGCCGCCTTGGCCTTTTCTAACAGCGCCCGGTTGCGCCGGTTGAAGGAAAGCTCGCCACTGTCGTCGGTCGGATTCTCGAAGGCGATGTTGAGATGGGTGACCTTCGTGTAGTCGATGGTCTTGGAAAACTCCTCCAGATTGATCCAGTTCGGCACGTAGGCCACGACCTTGGGACGGGCGTGGGCGGAGCCGATGGAAAATGCGAGCAGCGCGGCGAGGAGGGTTTTCATGGCCATGCGGGAACGCCGCAGTCCGGAGCAATGTTTCACGCCGGGCTCTGGACGGCAGCCGTTTCAGCCTCTTTAGTCATGTCATGTCCGAGATGGTCGCCGCCGCCCCTTCCCCGCTCGACCTCGCCGGTATGGTCGGGCAGCTTCACCGGCTGCTCAATGAGCGCCCCGATTGTCCGTCGCCCGATGAAATCCGCCGGGCCTGCGACATCCTGTTTTCCTCAAGCCTGCTGAAGGAAGAAGGCCGGCCGGTGCGCGCCCGCGTCATCATCGCCCCGCCGGATGCCTTTCCCCTGTCGGACGGGCCTCCCGACGGCGTCCACGCGATCCGCTTCACCACGCCCCATGCGTTCTCGCCGAATGAGATCAAGCGCCTCAGCCCGGCGGCCAGCTTCTTCCACTCCGCCGTGGCGGTATGGCCGGACCGCGACCGCGGCCTTTGCATCTGGGGCATCCTCAATACGGGGCCGCGCTGGATGAACCTCGTCGCCGGTGGCCGCAAGCCGGCCGGTCACTCCATCCTGCATCCGATCATCCATGTCCGTGACCCCGGCTGGCTGCTGTTTTACCACGACTACCAGCTCATCGGCGAATGGCGCGGCCGCGAATTCCACGGGCCGCGGCTCGATGTCTTCCAATCCCGCCTGCTCAGCGAACGCTTTGCCGACCTCCGGCTCCACCTCGTCCAGGAACTCGGCGACCGCTGTCTGCCGCCGACCTTGAAGGAGGCCGACTACGCCGAGCTCTGCCACCTCGTCTCGCTGCAGTTCGTCAAGCGCGTGATCAACCTCGTCCGCACCAGCGGCCACGGCGGCACCGTCGTCTTCCTCCCCACCACCGGCGTGGATGGCGATCCCTTCCGCTGGATCGACTGCAAGTACACCTCCGAATCGGACGAAGCCGGACGCCGCTTCCCGCACCTCATGAAGAAGATCATCCGCCGCGTCGGCCAGCTCTGCCCCGAAGGCTCGACGATCGATGATGCCTGGCAAGTCTTCCGAACCAGTAAGGATGCCGAACTCGACCGGCTGGAGGAGGCCTTCTTCGAGCTCGCCCGCTTCTTCTCCGACCTCATGCTGGTGGACGGGGCCATGGTGCTGGACCAAGGCGTCCGAGTCCTCGGCTTCGGCGGCGAAATCCAAGTCCCGCACAATGTCTTCCGCGTCTTCCAAGCCCACGACCTCGATGGCTCCGCGCTTGGCGACTGGAATGTCCAGTCAGACGGAACCCGCCACCGCGCAGTCTATCGACTCTGCTCCGTGGAACCCGGCGTCATCGGCTTCGTCATCTCCCAGGACAGCCAGGTGCGAATGATCGCGAACGTGGAAGACTCGGTGATGTTCTGGATGCACTCGATGGTGTGAGGCGGCGTGAAAAGCCTCGCCACTTGGCGTCAGTATCGGTCGTCCGGTTCCGGAAGAATGCCCCCGATCTCCAGCAGCTTCTCGCCGGTCTTCTTGTAAATCAGGAAGTCCCTCATCGTGACGGGTTCTTTTCCCAAGTCCCCTGACACTCGATCTACGACGTCTTTATCCATACCCACCAAGGCCTCCGGAGTCCACACATCGATCATTCGATAGCCATCCTTGTCGTGAACTTCAAAGACCCACTTCGATCCATCCAGTCCACTGGAAGCAATCGCTTCCTCGACTAGATTAAGTGGCGTCCAGAAGCCCTTCTGCTCCGGAAGTGCCTTCACTGCCTTTCGACCCTCTCCGTCGAGCTTCCATGTCCTGTCGCTTACAATCTTCACCGGCTGGTATTGCTGATCCATTTCCAACCTAACCGCACGCGCCGTGACCGTGTCTCCCGTTTCGGTGATCCGGACCACCAACGGATCATGGAAACTGCGAAGGTAGGTGAACCGAAATACCCTCTCCACCCCCTTCTCCTGCGGGGATAGAACGGAAGGCTCCTTCATCGCCGACAAATACTTGGTGTAGTACGACGCCCGTCCTTCGGGGAAATAGGCCTTGCCGGCTGGATCGGCGATCACCTTGAAGGCATCGTCCTCCTGAACGACAACCTTGTCAGATCCGTCGGCAACAAAAGGATCGTCCTCACCAAGAGCGCCACAGGCGAACATCGAGAACAAGATCAAGGCTGCACGTTTCATGATAGGAAGATTACACTATGCATTGAATGCCTACGGAGTCCACCCCGGCAACTTGGCCGCCTGCTTCACCCACGTCTCCATCTTCGCCTCATCGAACTCACCTTCGTGAATATCGATCCAGCGTGCTTCCCCACTCTTCGGCGTGCTGCCGGGTGGCATCGGCTTCAGCGATTTGCCGGCGAAGAACGTCACCTTCACGTATTTCGTCAGGCAGTGGACGTTGAGGAACCAGCCCTTGCCTTCGACGCCGTAGAAAGGCGAGTTCCACTTCACGGCCTTCTTCACGCTGGGCACCGTGTCCGCGACAATCGTATCGAGGCGTTTGCCGATCTCGCTCTTCCATCCCGGCATCGCGGCGATGTAAGCCTGCACCGGAGCATCGCCATCTGCCTTCGCGATCTGCGGATTGCCGCCTGACAAAAGAACGATGCCGTCCTCATTCTTCTTCAGCTTGCCCGGCTTCTCCTTCCGGTCGGCCGGTGGATCCATCAATCCTTTGCCCGCCAGAATCTGCGGCACACACTTTTCGATTCGCGACTCCCGCGTCTTCGATTGCTTGGCCGCCGCGAAATGAAGCAGATACCCCCGTTGGCGTCCCGGCGTCAGAGCCTCGAAAGCCTTCTTCAAGGCAGCGTTGCCCTTCAACTGCTTCTCGAACTCCTCTGGCATCGAGAACTCGGAAGTCTTCTTGTATTCCACTACCATGCCCGCCTTCTCCACCTTGATGGCTTCCTTGATGTAGGCTTTCAAGACAGGCTCCAGCTTGGTGATCTCCTTGAGATTCGTGAACCGGATCTGGCGTGCTGCCTGCACGTTCTCCGTCTGTTGGACGAGCAGTCCCTTGGCATCCTTCAGGAAGGCCCCTTTGAAAAAGAGAAGCGCGCAGTACTCCTTGAATCCGTGGATCAGCACGATGTTCGCACCTTCCATCGAATAGCACGGCTGGCCCCACTTCAACTCTTCGGTCAGCGGACAACTGAGAGCGATCTTCCGCAGCTTCTCAAACTCCTCCTGCCACTTCTGGGCCTTGCCCAAAACGGCATCCACCTTGGGGTTCATTCCACTCGTTGCCATGACATCACGTTTTGAAAGACGTCACACTCCAGCGGAGAATCGCGGGCTTGGCGACTCAATCCTCATTCCCTCCAGCCGGAGACGAACAACTGGTTTTCACTTCACAGTTCCCCTGCAAAAACCGAGATGATTCCCACCACCGTCAGGGCAAGCATTCCCCAATTTGCGTAGAACGGAATCCTAAGCCACCGGTCTCGTCGGAAAGGCCGCAGTCGGATCACGTAGATGATCGAAGCCAAAAACGCGATTACGATGGCAATTTCAAAGAAGCCGTGGGTGCTCATAAATGCCTTTGGCGAAGACGAGGCAGTGATGTGACCGGCAACCAAGGCGCTGATCCCGATGACAGGCGGCCAACAATAACCGATCCATTGACCCACCTGTTCTTCACTTGATTTCCCCATACCGCGGGTCGTGCATATCCGTTCGACATTCTGCGCGTTGGAATCATAGACCACAATGGGATTCGTCCGTCTGACACCGCGAAAGTCAGATGGTAGGAATCGCTTTTGATGAGACACCTACCATCTCAAAAAACTCACTTCACCTTCTGCTGGAGCGCTTCCAACATGGCGCGGATCTCCTCGAGTTGCTTCTTCACGTCTTCGTTTGGCGGACCCGCCGGATCGTCGTGGGGAGCCGGGGCAACAGTGGCATCTTCGGAAATGCTACCGGCGATCTTGATCTCGCCGCCATCACCCCCGGGAATCTCAAAGCGACGGACGAAGGTGAGCAGCGGGGCACCCCCGGAACGCTCCAGCAGGACATCCGCGTTCACCTTGCCCATCGCCGGGCCGCTGCTTTCCCGTTTGCCGATGACGACGTTTGCTTCCTTCGTCTCGCCCTTGCGGACGTAGCTGATCTTCACGCTGTCGCCTTCCTTCTTGTTTGCGACCAGCACCGAGAGCTGGCGTGGGTCGATGAGGATCTGGTCGTCGAGCTTGGCGAGCACGTCATTCGCTTGGAGGCCGGCCTTTTCCGCCGGGCTATCCTTCGCGACAACTTCCACCATCAGGCCGGTGTCCGCCGGCAACGTCAGGTGGGCGGAAAGTTCATGAGGTACAGGCGTGGCATTGACGCCGAGGAAGCCGACCGGGCCGGAGCGCACGACATCGTGGAATGACGCCCGCGCTTGCCCATAGGTCCAGCGCAGCGGCTCGCCGAGTTCCCCGTGCTCAAAGGTCGGAACGGTCCAATTCGGCTCCAGTTCCGCGAGTGCCGCACTACTGGAACGGGACATGGTGATCCGCGGCACCACCTCCACACGGGAACCTGGAACTCCGGGGACGGACGGCGCTGGGCGGACGGGAACGGGAGCAGGCTCTTGGGCGAAGGCGAGGCCACTCAGAGCGGCAAGCAGGCAGGTCGTTTTCATGATGATGATGGTATCGGTAGTTCGGTATTTGGCTCTTTCAGTAGATCAGTAGAGGTCGAGGGAAACTGGCAGCACCTCTTCACGGAGGCGGCCTTCCTTGACCGGTTCGCCACCGCCGGGCGAGGCGTAGAGAATTTCATCCACCCAGCGGGTACGGATCAGCCGGACGGGACGCTGGTCCTCACCCATGACGACCCCGAGGTCGGCGACTTCCATCAGGTGCTGCACACTGCCGACGGGCTGAAGATCCGGCTTCTCCGCAACGGGCTCCGGTATTGAAGGTGGGTCCGGCCACAGCCAGGCGAGCGTCAGCCCGGCCGCCGCGGCCAGCGGCAGCCACAGGTGCAGGACGGGCCTCGCTTTCCGGACGGGCGGACACGCGGCTTGCAGCCGGGCCATGAGATCGGCCGACGGCGGAGCCGGGGCCAAGCGGCCGAGCAGCGCTTCGAGGTCTTCGTCGGAGTTCATGTGAGTGCAGTGGTCAGGGTTTCGCGGAGAGCCTCGAGGGCCAGCCGGTAGCGCGAGGCGGCAGTGCCCGGCGGGATCTCGAGGGTGGTGGCGACCTCGGCGAAAGTGAGGCCGCCCCAGAATTTCAAGGTGAGCACGTCGCGCTGCTCAGGCGGCAGGCGATGGAGTTCGCTGGCGAGGACTTCCGCGGTGTCGCGGTCGCCAGTGGGCACGGTGAAGAGATCCCCGCTCTCCAGCTCGCGGACCGCACGGCGATCATTCGAGCGACCGAGGTCGATGGAGCGACGGCGGATAGTCGCGAAGACAAGCGCGGCATCCGGCCGGCCACCGGCGCGCTGCCAGGACTCGACCAGCGACTCCTGAAGGACGTCCTCCGCATCGTGCTCGCAGCGGGTCTGCTGGCGGGCGAAAAGAAGGAAACGGGCCGCATTCTCAGCCAGCCAATCGTTCCAGTCCTGTGCGGGGGATGCCATGCGTTTCACCCGGACAGCGGCGCGGCGCGGCGGATTTATCACGCGGTGGCGAAGAAAGATCGATCGGACGCGTATCCGGCAACGATGCGTCGTTGCCTATTTGCCCCTGCTTTCACGATCGCCCTCGCGGGAATGGCGTGGTCCCAGCCCCCGCTGATGAAGGATTTCATCGGGCTCAACGGCCACACGGTGCAATTCAAGCCGGAGCTGTATCAGCCAACGGCGCGGCTCGTGCGCGACTACCATCCCGTCGAATGGGATCTAGGGAAGGACACCGCAACGCTGCCGGAGTTTCCCTTCGCGAAGAACCGCGTCAATTGGGACGGCGTCTATGGCTCATGGCAAAAGCACGGCTGGACGACGAATGCCTGCCTGATGTTCGAGTCGGTGCCGCGAGAGCAATGGAAGGACATCGAGAAGGACGCCGAGGCCTACGGGCGCACCTTCGCGAAGGAGTTCGGGCCATCCGGTGCCCGCAAGCTGGTGGAGTCCATCGAGGTCGGCAACGAACCGGGCAAGTGGAGCGATGCCGACTACACTCGCATGCTGAAGGCGATGGCCACCGGCCTGCGCGCGGGCGATCCGAAGCTCAAGATCGGCACCTGCAATCTAACAACAGGCAAGAGCGGCGACTACGAGAAGAGCGTCGCCTGTCTCACCGGCCTAACAGACTTGATCGATGTCCTCACGATCCACAGCTATGCCCAGCTCGAGAACTGGCCGACATGGCGGCGTAGCTTTCCCGAAGACCCCTCCCTACCCCGCTACTTGAAGGACGTGGACGACCTGTGCCGCTGGCGCGATCAGCACGCCAAGGGCAAGCCGGTGTGGATCACCGAGTTCGGCTACGACAGCACCACACAGCCGCAAGAAAAGACCGGCGACTTCGCCAAGTGGGTCGGCGTTACCGATGAGCAACAGGCACAGTGGCTCGTGCGCTCATTCCTCGTCTTCTCCTCAATGCCAGTGGAGCGCGCTTACCTCTATTTCTTCAACGATGACGACAAGGCGAGCCTGCACGCCAGCGCCGGGCTCACGCGACATTTCCAGCCGAAGGCATCGTTTCATGCGGTGAGCCACTTGCAGCGGACACTCGGAGACTATCGCTTCACGCGAAGCGTGAAGAGCGAACCAGAAATCCGGGTGCAGGAATACCGGCATGCCTCCGGGAACAAGATCGTGTGGGCAGTCTGGACGCCGACGCACGAGGGCAAGGACGTGGAGATCACCTTGGACGGAGTGCCGGGAAAATTGACCGGTGCGCCGCAGATGCCGCTCACGGAGAAGGCCAAGGAGATCGCCCTGCCAAAACAACCCACCCCGAACTCGGTGAAGATGACGGCGAGCGGAAGTCCGACCTACCTGATTTTTGACGGCGCATCCTGACCGGTTGCCCTTGCCTCGACCGTCACCGCGGCTCATCAAAGCGCCGGAATGCCGCGCTTGCCTGCCTGGTTGGAGAGATACCGTGCCTTGCCGCGGCCGGTGGTGCTCTTCGCCGCGGGACAATTCCTGATCAATCTGATCACCACCGCGCAGTTCCTGCTGCTGAATCTTTACCTGAAGCAGCGCGGCCTGGATGACCCGGAAATCGCCGCACTGGGCTCGCAACGGTTCGTGGCCACGCTGTTCCTTGCGATCCCCGCCGGCCTCTGGTTGCGCGGCAAGCCACTGCGGATGCCGCTTTTGGCGGGCTCGATCCTCTTTCCGCTGTCGGCGCTGGCAGCCTTGGAAACCGTGCGGCTGGGAATGATGAGCGCGGCGAGCGTCTCGTTTCTCGCGATGGGATTCGCCGGTCTGCTGCTGAATGTGGCGAGCCTCCCCATGACCTTGCGGCTGGTGCCCGCGGAGCAATCGAGCGAGGCGCTGAGCCTGCAATTCGCGACTTGGGCGGCGGCGAGCATCTGCGGGGGTGTGCTTTCCACGGCGCTGCAAGCCATTGGCCGGATCGAGCTCGGTGGCGCGACGCTGATCTTCGACGAGCACGCCACGCTGCTGGTGCTGAGCGTGCTGGCCTGCGCCGCTCCGCTCCTTTACATGCGGCTGCCGGATCCCGTGCCGGTAGCGGAGAAAGGCGCGACCCGCCATTGGCTGCACGTCCACCGGGAGGATTGGCCGGTCCTGATGCGCTCGCTGGTGCCCACGCTATGCATCGCCACAGGAGCGGGGCTGAGCATCCAATTCCTCAACCTGTTTTTCAGCCACGTCCACCACCTGAGTTCGAAGGCATACTCCGCCTATGGCTCCATCAGCAACGTGCTGGTGCTCTTCGCCGGGCTGATCGTGCCGGAAGTAAAGCGCCGCTTCGGTTGGCGCGGCGCGATCCTCGGCGTGCAATCATTTGCCGTGGTACTGCTCGCCGCCATGGGCCTGACCGAACTTCAGCAAGCCGCCGCATGGGCACTTCCATTGGCAATCGGCTGCTTCATCCTGCGCCAACCCCTCATGAGCATGGCCGGCCCCTCCACCAGCGAGCTCACGATGAGCTACGTCGGCGAGCGCAACCGCGAACTGGTCAGTGCCTGTAGCGGAGCGATCTGGAGCGGCGCCTGGTGGCTGGCCGCCCGCACCTTCCAAATCCTGCGCTCGCACGACCTCCCCTACTGGCAAGTCTTCCTGACCACCGCGGTGCTCTATCTCTTCGGCACCATGGCCTACCTCGGACTGATCCGCGCAGTCGAGAAGCGCCAAGTGGCCCCCGGTTCACCCGCTCCTTTGAACGACCCGGAGCCATCCTGACGATACCCTTTTCTAGGGTGGGCCCGGTGGGGTTTGAACCCACGACCAAAGGATTATGAGTCCCCTGCTCTAACCGCTGAGCTACAGGCCCGTCAATGAGTTACGCCGATTAGATCACCTAGTGCATTCTCTCTCTGCACACCTTCGCAAGAACAAATCACGACGGCATGCAACAGAAAGCGCAAGTCAGCAGGTCGAAGGTTGAGAACCTCTTTCGTCATCGGGGCGGGAACTTCTACGCGGTGTGCAAGGTGGATGGCAAGGTCCGTCGCCGGTGCGTTGAAACCGACGACTACAATACCGCCAAGGGCAGGCTGACGAATTCGCTGGCCGACCTTCGCGGGTCCGTCAACGCGAAGCACCCCGGGACCATTGCCGAGGCGATCACGACCGAGGCCGAGCGAAAAGATCCGTCGATCAAAGAGAGCACCCAGCAATACTACCAGCAGATCGCGGGGAGCCTTATCCAGACGAGCGACACCCTCCCCACCCAGTCCGCGGACAAGAAGCTCTCCAAGGTCACGCCGTCCGACCTGAGAGCGTGGAAGGATGCTCATGCGGACTGGAAGCCGCTGGATTGAAACTTGTGTAAGGAGGAGGGGAAGGATCATGAAAGCATTTCAGCACTTCGACCGCGCCCTTAGTGCCGAAAGCAGGGCACGATCCGAAAAGGACATCGAGGCCGGAATCGCGGAAGCGCCCAAGGTGCGAAAGAAAGGCACCGGCAGGCCCCGGCGCTCATCCATCCAACCGGACGAGCCCAAGGCCAAGCTGAACAGCAACGGCAAGGTGGAGGTCACATTCCCCGTCAGCCCGAAGTTCGTGGCCGCCGCCGCCCTCACAGCCGCCCGGCGACGAACCACCACCCAAGACGTCATTGATCCTCAGACCTTCTTAAAAGCTAACACTGAAAACTAGCAAACTCCCCCGCCCCCTTATCACTCTGCCCTCTCATAAACCACATCATAGCTCCGGTGCACCGGCCGCAACGGCGGCTCCCACGGCGCAATCTCCAGCTCACCCGAGTGGCCCATCGGATAGTAGAACACCCTCGCCGCATCACCCTCGCCGATCACTCCGAAGCCCGTCAGCACCGTGCTGCTATCGCTCGTGAAGACATAGATCGAATCGATCTTCACCGGCGTCCCCGCGGGCAAGCGCGCCACCACCGGCTCGACAGCTCCGAAATTCTGATACTTCGCGTACTTTCCATACTCCGCCGCATCGTGGAGCCGCAGCATCGGCCTGCTCGAGTCGAGCAAGAACGACCCGCCCCTCAGCGTGTATCCCCACGCCAGCACCGTGGGACGCTTCGTGGTCAAGCGCTTTCCCACCACCTCCCCGATGACCGGGTGATCACTCCGGTCATACGAACACGAGCAAGCCAGCAGCGCCAACGCCACCACCATCGTCTTTGCCATACTCATGAGACGAATCCTGCCTGTCACACCCAACTCGGGGAAATCGATATTCGAAAGCCGATCATCGCGGGAATCGAAAGACCTCACCGCAGACCCTGGCAGGATGCATGGGACGCACTGGAGGCCCTACCGGCCTAAGATAAGAGCGCTCCGGCGGTGTGGCGCGTCCGGCTCGCCTGCTTCCCTCCCTTGGGCGCGTGGGAACTTGGGCAGCAGATCGCGGACTTGCTGCGCGAGGGTGGAGACGATGACCGACGATCCGCCGCCACGTTCTTCCATCTGCTGGCCGTCAAGTGTATGGGCGAGGACGACCGCTACGCAGCCAAGGAGGCTACGAAGGCGGCGCAAGTCCCAGCGGTCCCCGCCCGAGATTTTCTCCTGCATCGAAAGCGGAGTGGCGGACGCAGTCGCACCAGAGGAAAGTCCTTCCCGATCTGAAGACGCGGGAAGGACGGCGGCGTTCCCCACGAGGGGCTGGAGCCGCGGAAGTTATCGGAGCCTTCGCCAAGGCGGGCATGTTTGACGGAGACTGATGGAAAGTTGCTTCTTTTGGAAGTCGTCAACATCCTTCACGGTGCAGGGACATGACTGTCGATCCTACCACCCCTTCCCCCGCCGAGGAGCCCATCGGCCGCGGGCCGGGAGCATTTCCGGTGGTGGGCGTGGGGGCCTCCGCGGGAGGGCTGGAGGCGCTACGGCAATTGCTCGCAGCATTGCCGCCGGACACGGGGATGGGCTTCGTCATCGTCCAGCATCTGGCGCCGGAGCGTGAAAGCAGTCTCGCGGAGATCCTTTCGCGCGCGACGAAGATGCCGGTGTGCGAGGTGAGCGAGGCCTGCGGCGAGCCCGAGGTCGAAGCCGACCACGTCTATGTCAGCCCGCCGGGCTGCGAGTTGATCATCGAGGGCGGCAAGCTGCGGCTGCTCCCGCAGGAACGGAATGCCAGACACCACGGCATCGACCAGTTCTTCCGCGCCTTGGCCGAGGATTGCGGGCACAAGGCGATCGGCGTGGTGCTGTCCGGCGCGATGAGCGACGGCACGCTCGGGCTGGAATCGATCAAGGCCGAGGGCGGCATTACCTTTGCCCAGGACGAGAGCGCGGAGCACGTCAGCATGCCGCGCAGCGCGGTGGCATCCGGCTGTGTGGATTTCGTACTGCCGCCGGCCGAGATCGCCCGCGAGATTGCCCGGATCGCCCGCCATCCTTACGTCGCGCCGGCGGACCGGGCGGCGATCGAGGAGGAGCCGGGCCACGCGCGGATCGCGGAGATCGTGAACCGCGCGATGGGCGTGGATTTCACCCATTACAAGTCCAACACGCTGCACCGCCGCATCACCCGCCGCATGGTGCTGCACAAGATGGATTCGGTGAAGGACTATGAGGACCACCTCATGAAATCGCCGGAAGAGATCGAGGCGCTCTACCAGGACATCCTGATCAACGTCACGAGCTTCTTCCGCGATCCCGAGGCTTTCGGCGCGCTTTCCGAAAAGGTCTTCCCGAAGCTGCTCGAAGGAAGATCCCGTCAGGACCCCTTGCGCATTTGGACGCTCGGCTGCTCGACCGGCGAGGAGTCGTATTCGCTGGCGATTGCCCTCGCCGAGTGCGCGGAGGCCGCGGGCAGTGACGTGCCGATGCAAATTTTCGCCACGGATCTCAATGCCACCGGCATCGCGACGGCGCGAGCGGCGATCTATTCCAAAAGCATCGCCCAGGACGTTCCGGCGGAGCGCTTGAAAAGGTTCTTCGTGGAAGAGAGCAGGTGCTACCGCATCTGCAAGCAGATCCGCGACCGCTGCATCTTCTCACGCCACAACGTGCTGGGCGATCCGCCGTTCTCGCGGGTCGATTTCATCAGTTGCCGGAATGTGCTGATCTACATGCAGCCGGTGCTACAGCAGCAGATCGTGCCGCTGCTGCACTACGCGTTGAAGCCCGGCGGCTTCCTGTGGCTCGGCAGTTCGGAGACCGCGGGCACCTCGCGCGCCCTGTTCGAAGTGGCGGACGCGCGGCACAAGATCTACGTGCGGCAGCCCGGTGGCAGCCCGCCGGGCACGCGCTTCCGGCCTTGGCACGGGGCCACGGCGAACAACCATTTCCCGGAGGACCACTCCGGCTCGCGGGTGCCGCCGCGCGCCCAGTTGCTCAAGGAGGCAGAGCGCGTCCTGCTCACCAAGTATGCCCCGCCTGGTGTGATCATTTCCCCGGCGATGGAGATCTTGCAGTTCCGCGGCGATACCGGTCCCTATCTCACCCCCGCAGCCGGGGCGGCCAGCCTGAACCTGCTGAAGATGCTGCGCGAGGGCCTGCTCGTCAGCGTCCGCGCAGCGATCCTGCGGGCGACCGCGGAAGGGCGGCCGGTGCGCGAGGAAGGCCTGCGGGTGAAGGACGGCAACGGCTTTCGCGAGCTGGCGGTCGAGGTGATCCCTATCCAGCCGGGAGAGGCAAACGCCGGCGGCTTCCTGGTGCTGTTCGAGGAAGGGCAAACACCCGCCACGGAAGTCGGGCACGAGGCAAACTCCCAACGGGATTCAGCCACGGGCCATGAGGAGATTTCCCGCCTCTCCCAAGAACTGATCGCCACCCGCGAGTACTTGCAGGCGGTCATCGAGCAGCAGGAAACCGTCAACGAAGAGCTGCAATCCGCCAACGAGGAAGCGCAGTCGGCCAACGAGGAGATGCAAAGTGTCAACGAGGAGCTGGAAACCTCGAAGGAAGAGATTCAATCGAGCAACGAGGAGCTCGCCACCGTCAATGACGAGCTGAACAACCGCAACGTCGAGCTCAACGAGCTCAATGACTCGCTGGCTCTGGCGCGCGACTATTCCGAAAGCATCGTGGCCAGCATGCGCAGTCCGCTGGTGGTGCTGGACGCGGGACTGCGGGTGAAGACGGCGAGCGTCGCGTTTTATGAAACCTTCCGCGTCACGCACGAAAAGACCGAGGGCCGGCTCATCTATGATTTGGGAAACGGCCAATGGAACATCGCGGCGTTGCGCGTGCTGCTGGAGGAGTTGCTGCCTCAAATGGAAGTGATCGATGACTTCGAGGTGCGGCATACCTTCGAGCAGATCGGCCCGCGCATCATGCTCCTCAACGCCCGCCGCCTCGTGCAGGGTAGCGGGAAGAACCAGCTCATCGTGCTGGCGATCGAGGACATCACCGGCCGTCGCGCCCACGAGGACGAGTTGGCCGCGCACGCCTCGGAGCTGGTTCGCGCGGACCGCAGCAAGGACGAGTTCCTCGCCATGCTTGCCCACGAGCTGCGCAACCCGCTGGCCCCGCTGCGCAATGCCGCGGAAATCTTGCAAACGCCTGGTGCCCCTGCGGCGGCTTGCGAACACGCGCAGGGGATTCTCGCCCGCCAAGTGGGAAACATGACCCGGATGATCGACGACCTGCTGGATATCTCGCGAATCACTGAGGGCAAGATCGAGCTGCGCAAGGAAGTGGTGTCGCTGGAAGCGGTCTTCAGCGCTGCCGCAAGCCTTGCGAATCCAGCGATCGAGGCGCACGGCCAGCAGCTCACGATCACCTTGCCGACCGAGCCGGTCTTCCTCAACGGCGACGCCACGCGGCTCGACCAGGTCTTCGGCAATCTCCTGGGCAACGCATGCAAATACAGCGGCTCCGGCTGCCAGATCTGGCTCACCGCCGAGCTTGTGCCGGGGCAAGGCAATGAGTCGCCGCAGGTCATCGTCCGGGTCCGCGACAACGGCATAGGCATCGCGCCCGCGCTGTTGCCGCACATCTTTGATCTCTTCGTACAAGCCACCCGCGCGTCGGATCGCGCCTACGGCGGGCTGGGAATCGGGCTCACGGTGGTTCAGCGGCTGGTGACCTTGCACGGCGGCAGCGTTGAGGTGCACAGCGATGGCTTGGGCCACGGCAGCGAGTTTGTCGTGCGCCTGCCGATCTTGCCCGGCCGTTCCGCTCCGCCGCCACCGTGCGCAGCACCGGCGGTCGAACGTTCGTTCCGCATGCTCATCGTGGATGACAATGTGGATGCGGCGGAAACAATGGCCCTGCTCCAGGAATTGCGCGGCCACCAGACCCGCTTCGCTCACTCCGGTCCAGCCGCCCTTGCCCTCGCGGCGGAGTTCCTGCCGGAAGTCGTGCTGCTGGACATCGGCCTGCCGGGGATGGACGGCTACGAGGTTGCCCGGGCGCTGCGGGCGATCCCGGAATTGGACGGTGCCTTCCTGGTGGCCATGACCGGCTACGGCAGCGACGAGCACCGGGCTCGCGCCAAGGAGGCCGGCTTCGACGAGCATCTGGTGAAGCCCGCAGACCTCCAATTGCTGCAGGAGTGGCTGTGGGCGCGGGCTTGAAGTCGTCTAGCGGCCCAAGCTTGGCGCTTTCATTCGTTAAGTTGGCCGCGGAACGTCCGCCATCAGATCGGGCGCGGCTTCGTGGCGGATGAAGAGGAGGCCGATGAAGTTGATGGCGAAGGCGGCCAAGAGGCACGGAACTCCGGGACCGTAGGAATTCAAGGGATCGAGCAAGTCGACTCCAACGATTCCTCCGAACCCACAAGTGGCTATGCCCGCGGGAAGGACAATCACCCACCATGCAAGCCGGGATCGTTTCAGGACAGGGACCAGAAACGGCGCTAACACCACCAGGAGGGTCGCGCAGAGAAAGGAAGCCGCTGCGATCATCCCGCGAAATTCAGTGAAGTCCGCGTCCTTGAGGAACCCGATGAGCTCTAACCAGATCTCCCATCCCCTTTCAGGGGTTTTCTCCACGGTCGAAGGATCTGAATCGTAATCGACAACCAGAAAATGGAACGCCACGAAGGCGATCAGCGCCGTGATCAGCAGCGCAAGCGCCACCAAATTCATCCGCCGGGCGTGAGACTGAGCCATGCGCGAGGATAAGGGGTGTCGACATCCTGTCGACACAGTGTGGACGGAACGTCCACACGCCTCAATCCATCAGCCACAGGATCGGCTGCGGCCAGACGCCCAAGACGAGCACGGCGAGCGTCAACGCAACCACGCAGGTCCGCGTAATCTCCGGCAGCACCAGCGGCTTCGCGTCGCCCGCGGGGGCTTCCCACCAGATGGCGCGGATGATCTTGAAGTAGTAGTAGAAGCCGGCGGCGGCACCGATGAAGGCAAGGCCGACGCCCCACCAGAGCTTCGCTTCCACCGCGAGCGAGAAGACGAAGAACTTGCCGAGGAAGCCGGCAGTCAGCGGCACGCCGGCGAGAGCTGCCATAATGACGGTCACTCCGATGGCGAGCGTCGGGTTGCGCTTGCCGAGGCCATTGAAGGCGTCGATCTGCTCGGAGCCGGTCTGGATGCGGACCTGCGCCAGCACGAAGAAGCTCGCGAGCGTCATCAGCAGATAGGTGGCGAGGTAGAACGATACGGTCTGGATCGAGCTGAGACCCGAGATGCTGGGAGCCTTCCAGGCAGCGAGCGCGAGCACGAGGAAGCCTGCGTGGGCGATCGACGAGTAGGCAAGCAGCCGCTTGAAGTTCGTCTGCGCGATGGCGGCGAGATTGCCGAAGAGCAGCGTGGCACCGGCCATGATGGCGAGCATCAGGGTGACCTGGGCGGCCACCGGTGAATTGGCCTGGAGCAACGGGTCAAGGAAGCGGATCAGCAGGATGAAGCCCGCGGCCTTCGAGCCAACGGACAGGAAGGCGGTGGTCGGAGTCGGCGCGCCTTGATAGACATCAGGGATCCAGACCTGCATCGGCACCGCGCCGATCTTGAAGCCGAGGGCGATGAGAATGAGGGCGATGCCGAAAAGCAGCGGCGTCGTGGATGGCAGCTGGGAGATCGCGGATGGCAGCTGTTCGAGACTCATCGTGCCCGTGGAGCCGTAGATCCACGCGATGCCATAAACGAGGAAGCCGGTGCTGAGCGCGCCGAGAATGAGATACTTCACGCCTGCCTCGAGCGAGCCGACATTGCGGCGTAGGAAGGCGACGAGGATGTAGAAGGTGATGGTGACCAGCTCGAGCGCCACAAAGGCACCGGCAAGGTCTTTCGCGGAAGCCATCCACATCATACCCGCGCAGGCGAAGACCGGGAGCGCGTAGTATTCTCCGGTGCCATCTTCCGAGCCCGGGTCATCGGTGAAGCGCGAGAGGATCGAGCGGAAATCGATCGACATTAGCACCACGAGGATCGTGGTGACCAGCGCGAAGCCCTTGTAGAAGCGGGCAAGCCAGTCGAAGGCGTAGAAGTTCCAGAGCGGCCACTTCGCCCAGGTGGCATCCGGCTTGTCGTCGGGCCCGATGGCGAAGAACGAAAAGACCAGGATGAACGCGAGACCCGCCGCGGCGGAGAAACCGACGAATTTCTTCGACTTGCTGGGACCGAAGGCTTCGACCATCAGCAACAGCAGGCCGAGGAAAACGGTCAGGGCTTCGAGGTAGTAGGCGGGCATGGGAAGAAGCGAAAAGTGATCAGTGACCGGTGATCAGTGGAAATCACTTGTTGAGAAACTGAAGGAGCAGGTTCGGGTAGAGGCCGACGGCGAGCAGCGCGACCGCGAGGAGCAGCGCCGGGATGCGGTCGGCAAGGGTCAGGTCGGCGGCACCATCGGTGGCGCGGACGCTTTCGCCCTGGAAGATCCGGCGATAGGCACGGAGCATGTAGATCGCGCTGATGACCACACCCCAGATCGCGAGGATGCAGGTGATCTGCACCGGGCCAAGGCCGACGGCGGGATCGTAGTTCTGGAAGGACGAGAGGAAGACCATCACTTCGCCCGCGAAGTTGGCGAGGCCGGGCAGGCCGATCGACGCCATGCCGACCATGCCAAACAGGAAGGCGAGGCCGGGCGCGGACTTGGCAAGGCCGCCGAGGTCGGAAAGCTCGAGTGTGCCGGTGTTGCGCTCGATGCGATCGGCGAGGCCGAAGAGCATGGCAATCGAGACGCCGTGAGCGAACATCAGCAGCACCGCGGCCGGCTCGGCGAGGTCGTTGACCTGGCCATTAGCTTTCGCCGCGGCAAGCGCGGCGATGGCGAGGAAGATGTAGCCCATGTGCATCACCGACGAATTGCCGAGCATGCCATCGAGGCGCTTCTGACTGATCGTCACGAGGCCCACCCACAGGATATTGCCGAGCAGCAGCACACAGAGCGGGACGAGCCAAGCGTTGAGACCTTCGGGAACCAGCGGGATGGCAAGGCGGAGCAGACCATAGAGGCCGAACTTCTTCAGCACGCCCGCATGCAGCATGGCAGTCGGAGCCGGAGCGCTTGCGTAGGCCGGAGCGGCCCAAGAGTGGAATGGGAACAGCGAGACCAGCACGCCGAAGCCAACGATCAGCAGTCCGGCGATGCCCTTCTGCGAGGCGGCATCGATCTTGAGCGAGCCTTCATTCGCCGCCTTCACCATCGTCGGGATGTCGAAGGTGCCGGCAAGGTTGGCGAGCCAGACAAGGCCGGCGAGCAGGACGATCGAGCCGAGGCCGAGGTAGATGGTGATCTTCCAAGCCGCATCCTTGCGGTCGCCGCGACCGAGGATGCCGATCATGAGGAAGGTCGGGATCAGCGCGAGCTCGTGGAAGGCGTAGAAGAAGAACAGGTCGGTAGCGGCGAAGGCACCGATGGCGCCCGCAGAGATCAGCAGCGAGGAGCCGTAGTAGAGTGTCTCGCGGCCTTCAGGGGCCTTGCCGGAAAGCAGCGCGGCAAGCGTGACGATCACAGACAGCAGCACCATGATCAGGCTCATGCCGTCCTGGAAGCCGAGCGCAAGGTGGAGCGCGGGCTTTTCAAGAACGGGCAGCGAAATCGACCATAGCTTGGCGTTTTCCCAGGACGTCGCGGCCCAGAGTCCGATCACGAGATTGGCCACACCGGCAGCAATGGCAGCCTTGCGCGCGGGCGCACCGGCGAGCATCGCCACGAACGCCAGCAGAGGAAGTAGAACAAGGACGAGGAGCATGGCTCAGAACGCGGTGAAGTAGATGACGAGGATGACGCCGATGCCGAAAGCGAACGCGTAGCCTTGGAGATTGCCCGACTGGACCCGGCGGAACAGACCGCCGAAACTTTCCGCCAGGCGGCTGAAGCCACCGACGATCAGGCCATTGATGAGGAACTCATCGAAGAAGTGGACGACGGCCGCGAAGGCGTCCTGGAAGTAGCGGACGATGACGTTGTCGTAGAAGGCGTCGATCTTGAGGCGATCGCGGAAGAAGGGGATCGAAATCGGATCGCGTTCCTTGCCGTTGTAGAGGACGAAGCCGGCGATCAGGCCGAGCACCAGGGACCCAATGGATGCGCCGAGAATGATCGAGTGACCTTCATGATGACCATGGGCGTGAACCCGGGGATCCATCGCATTGAGCGGGCCGGTAAGCCAAGCGGAGCCGATTGCCATGCCCGCTAGCAGGATCAAAGGAAGCAACATGAGCGGCCCCACCTCGTGGGCGTGATCGGAATTGTCGGAACGGGTCTTTCCAAGGAAGGTGACAACGAAGGCGCGGGTCATGTAGAAGGTCGTCAGGAAGGCGACGAAGACGGCGATTCCGAACAGCCACTTGTTGCCCCCATAGGCAGCGGCGAGGATTTCTTCCTTTGAGTAGAAACCGGAAGTGACGAACGGCACGGCGATCAACGCTGCGGTGCCGATCAAGAAGGTGAGGCCAGTGAATGGCATCTTCTTAAACAGCCCGCCCATCTTCCAGATGTCCTGCTCGTGGTGGCAGGCGTAGATGATTGCGCCGGAGCCAAGGAAGAGCAGCGCCTTGAACCAAGCGTGGGTGAAGAGGTGGAACATGCCGGCCTCGCCCGCGAGCAGACCCACGGCCATCACCATGTAGCCGAGCTGCGACAGCGTCGAGTAGGCGAGGATCTTCTTGATGTCGTTCTGCTGGGTCGCCATCAGCGCGGCGCACAGCGAAGTGATGCCGCCGATCCAAGCGATGGTCTCGCCGGAGAAGTTATCGAAGGCTTCAGCTCCAATCGAGAGCTGGACGCGGAAGAGCATGTAAACGCCGGCCGCCACCATCGTCGCTGCGTGAATCAGCGCGGACACCGGGGTCGGGCCTTCCATCGCGTCCGGCAACCAGACGTGGAGCGGCATCTGGGCGGATTTGCCGACCGCGCCGCAGAAGACGCAGAGCAGCGCGGCACCCAGCACACCGGTCGAAACCGTGGCCAATCCACCACCAGCGGCCCATTCCTTCATGCCAGCGAAGCCGAGGTGACCGGTGATGCCCCACAGCATTAGGATGCCGATCATGAAACCGAAGTCCCCCACCCGGTTCACGATGAACGCTTTCTTGGCGGCATCTGCGGCGGAGGCTTTCTGATACCAGTGACCGATCAGCAGGTAGGAGCTGAGGCCGACCAGCTCCCAGAACATGAAGGTCATGATGAAATTCGACGCCAGCACGATGCCGGTCATCGAAAACATGAAGAGCGAGAGGCAGGTGAAGTAGCGCGCCTTGGCGCTGTCGTCGGCCATGTAGGCCAACGAGAAGATGTGAACCAACAAGCCGATGCCCGTAACCACGATCATCATACCGGTGGACAGCTTGTCCAAGGTGATGCCGATCTGGAGATGGAAGTCGCCAACGCTGAGCCAATCGATCGGCTTGGGTGCATCGGTCTTGCCGAGCAGCATCAGCGAAATGCCGAACGTCACCGCGACGGAGACGACCGACACCATCGACGCGATGAAGGCGTTCCGCTTGAGATAAAGCTGGTTCGCCGCGGCGGCGATCAGCGGGAGGAACAGGAGGACCCAGGC
Source organism: Luteolibacter arcticus (assembly GCF_025950235.1). NCBI lineage: Bacteria > Pseudomonadati > Verrucomicrobiota > Verrucomicrobiia > Verrucomicrobiales > Verrucomicrobiaceae > Neoluteolibacter > Neoluteolibacter arcticus. The sequence goes on from NZ_JAPDDT010000001.1 coordinate 973,421, forward strand.
CATTGTCGATTGAAGATTGTCGATTGAAGATTTGCCGGTGGCCTCAGCCGCGCATGCTGGTGAGGCCGTCGGTGCTGATCGTCTGCCGGGCCCGGTAGAGCGCGACGATGATGGCTAGGCCCACCGCCACCTCGGCGGCGGCAACGGTGATCACGAAGAAGACCAGCATCTGGCCATGGTAGTCCGGCAGGCCGTTCGCACCGTGGAAGCGCGAAAAAGCCACCAGCGTGAGGTTCGCGGCGCTGAGCATCAGCTCGAGGCACATGAAGACCACGATGATGTTCCGCCGCAGCACCACGCCGCTAAGGCCGATGGCGAACAGCAGTCCGGAAACGAGAAGATAGTCGTGAAGGGAGGCCATGGCTCAGGTCGGTTGGCGCTTGGAGAGGACGACGACGCCGATGGTGGCGACGAGAAGCAACACGCCGACGATTTGCAGCGGCAGGTTGTAGCCCTTGAAGAGGATGTCGCCGATCAGGTTGACGTCAGGCAGGTGGCCGGCAGCCAGCTTGGTCGAGATGCCCGGGCTGCTGTGGGTGAAATGGGTTGAGGCGATGGTAAGATCGAGAGGCTTCGATTCGACATCGGGAGTCTTGGACAGGATGCCGATGAGCTGGATGGTGAAGGCCAGCACGATGCCCAGTCCGCCCAGCAGCGGGGCGAGCTTCGGTGCCCGCTTCTCCTCAATCTTCAGGTCGAGGAGCATGATGATGAAGATGAACAGCACCATGATTGCACCCGCATAAACGAGGATCTGGATGATCCCGACGAAGAAAGCGTTCAGACCGATGAACAGGCCGGCGAGACCGACAAAAGAAGCCACCATCGACAAGGCCGAGGCGACCGGATTTCGCAACGATACCACCGCGATGCCGCCGACAAGCATGACGACCGCGAAGAACCAGAATAAGACCAAAGGCATGGAAATTCGGAGATTGGGTAAATTCGGTTAATTGGGGTCTCGGGAGTGACCCGCAGGGTCGGCGGAACGCTTCAGCCAGAGCATGTAGCCGTTGAGGACTTTTAACGCTTGCTCAAAGAGCTCGCGTCCTTCGGCCAGGAGTTCGGCAGAAATCAGATCGTCATCGTTGCAGGTGATCAAGTGATCGAGTGTTTCCGCAAGAGAACCGCGGGCATTGGAACAGAAGCGGTAATTGTCGCGGAAGTGGAAGCGACCGTAGCCTTCTGCGATGTTGTTCCCAACAGAGCGCGAAGCACGTTTGATCTGATCCATAAGATCAAACTCACGATGCTGTCTCAGTTCGGGAACCACCCTGCGAAACACGAACACGCGTAGTTCCCGAGCCGCTTTCCACGCCTCCAGATCTTCGAATGTTTTCGCCGGTTCCGCTGCCATCTCCTCAATCACTCAATTTCCCAATTATCTAAATCAACCCAATCACTTCAGCTCATTCCACTTGTTAACGAGGCCGACGCGCTTGCCGCCGATTTCGTAGAGCTTCTCCTTGTCGTGCACCATGTCGGCGCGCTTCAAGCCGGTGATCGCGTAGTCCTTGCGGAGGAAAATCGCCTGCTCGGGACAGACTTCCTCGCACATGCCGCAGTAGATGCAGCGGATCATGTCGATATCGAACTCCAACGGGCGCTTCTCGACCTTGGCCCACGGGTCATCGGATGGAATCTCGCTCGGGATGATCTTGATCGCCTTCGGCGGGCAGATGAATTCGCAGAGTTGGCAGGATACGCAGCGCTCGCGGCCCTGCTCATCGGTGACCAACGCGGGTGCGCCGCGGTAGTGCTCTGGCAGATGCTCGTCCCACTTTTGCTCGGGATACTGCATCGTGATGCCGAGACCGGACGATTCCATCGCCTTCGATCCGCGGGTCTTGCCGCGCAGCGAGGCGACGGCGTGCTTCATCGTGATGAAGAAGCCCTTTATGACTGCGCCGAGGTAGATCTTCTCCCCAGCGTTCAGTTTCGGACGTGTGACTTTGACGACGGCCATGGGTGGGAAAGTTAGATGGAGACCGGGATGGATTTCTTCTCGGATACCTTGAGCACCCAGATGAGGGCCCCGGTGACGATAGCCAGGACGACCAATCCGCCGACGGTAATGGCGGCACCGAATTGCGGCGCGGCAATGACCAGCGCGGCGAGGAAGACATTGATCAGGGCGGCTTCGAAGAAGATCACCCAGCCAAGGCGCATGAGCTGGTCATAGCGGAACCGCGGCACCGTCCAGCGGACGAGGATGAAGAAGAGGATGAAGGCCACCAGCTTGCCCATGAAGACGGCCATGTTCAGGAGCCCGCCGATCTTCACCGACCCGATCGCAAGGCCTGCCGCCCAGTTGTCGAACCACGGGCCAAGTGACCAGCCGCCGAGGAACAGCGTCACGACCATCGCCGAGCCAATCACCATGGCGGCATATTCACCCATGAAGAACATGGCGAACTTCATCGAGGAGTATTCCGTGTGATAACCACCCACGAGTTCGGTCTCGCACTCCGGAAGGTCGAAGGGCATGCGATTGGTCTCCGCGAAGACCGAGGTGGTAAAGATCACAAAGGCGATCATCGCCGGGATCCAGAACAGCCAGGCGGTGTAGTCGCCGCCGTTGTTCCATGGAGCGGATTCGCCCCAGAGAGGCAGCAGCAGCCAGCCGTTCTTGGACTGTTCCTCGACGATGTTCGAGAGGTTGAGATCCCCGTAGTACAGCAGCACGGGCACGACCGATAGGCCTAGGGCGATCTCGTAAGAGATCATCTGCGCCATCGACCGAACCCCACCGATGAAGGGAAACTTCGAGTTCGAAGACCAGCCGGCGAGCGTGATGCCATAGACCGCCAGCGAAGAGATCGCGAAGATGAACAGCGGCCCGACATCCAGGTCAGCGATGACCAGCTTGTGGGCCTGACCATTCACGACGATGTCACCACCAAAGGGAACGACGCATACGGTCACCAACGCCGGAATCACCGTCAATGCCGGGGCCAGCCAGTAGAAGGCCTTGCGGACGTGCGAGGGGGTAAAGTCCTCCTTCAGGAACAGCTTCACGCCGTCCGCCATCGGCTGGATCAGGCCGAAGAACGAGAAATCCTTCTTGGCGCCAAACAGCGTGAGCGGGACGCCCACCCGGTTCGGGCCGACGCGGTCCTGGATGATCGCGGAAAAGCGGCGCTCGAAATAAACGGAGATCGGCACCAGCGGCAGCACCACCATGAAGGTGAGGCCGATGACCTTGGCGAGGATGACAAGTAGGGAGACGAGATCCATGGAAGCGGGTGATTAGCCGTTGATCAGGCCGGCGGCCTTGCGGGCGCGTTCATTTTCGAGCAGCGGGATCTTCACGCCGGTTTCGGTGACTGGCTGGCCGAGATCGCCAATCTTCGAGAGCGAGAGGCCGTTGAACTCGGTGACGCTTGCAGCCATCGACTTGAAGACATCCTCGATCATCGCGGGGCCATCGGTCGGGTTCGCTCCTTGGAGCGCCAGAATGAGATCGCGGAGGATTTCCCAGTCGTCCTTCGCATCGCCCAGAGGTTCGACGGCTCGGTTGAGACGCTGGAGGCGGCCGGTGACATTGACCATCGAGCCGCGCTTCTCGGAGAAGGCCGCACCGGGAAGCACCACGTCGCTGACCTCGGCGGTCGCACCGGCAAGAAGCTGGATGGAGGCAATGAAGGCGGGCTTCTCAAGATCTTCCTTGGTGAATCCGGCCTCGAAGAGGTCTTCGCCCAGCACCAGCAGCGCCTTGATGGCACCGGACCGAACCCCTTCGCGGATGGCGAACAGGCCGCCATGGGGATCGGGCGTCTGCCAGACCAGCTTCGCGCCGGTGGTGTTCGGGTTGCGGTCCTCGGAAATCAGGATGCCGTCGCTCTCGCCGGTGCGGGGAACGGTGGTGAATTGCCCGGTACCGAGTTCGCTGGCCAGCCCATGCACGAGGAAAAGCTCCTCATTGGTCATGCGGGCGGACGCAATGATAGCGATCTCGCCGCCCTGGAACTTCTTCAGCTCTTCCGCGGTGGTGCGAATTGAGTGGAACCACGAATTCGTCTGGTGGCTGGAGCCGGCCCGGATCATCGGCTCGGTCAGGCGGGTCTCGCCATCGATGTAATGGAAGTTCAACCGGTGCGAATCCGGCATCCACGTCGAGTTGACGTCGTCATTCTGGCGCGGGGTGATCCGGTGGATCTTGTTGCCGCGCGTCCATATGGTGATGTTGGCGCCCGTGCCGCAGTTGACATCGATGCTCTTGGTCTCCTTGAGGAACCAGACCCGCATCTGGAAGCGGAAGTCATTGGAGGTCAATGCCCCGACCGGACAGATATCGACGGTATTGAGAGAGTAATTCGAGTCCAGCCTGCGCCCTGGGTGGACCGTCAGCGTGGTGTGCGTGCCGCGCTGGGTGAAGCCCAGGACGGCGTCATCGGCGACCTCATCCATGAAGCGGATGCAGCGGCTGCACATGATGCAGCGCTCGTCATCGAGCCGGACCCGCGGACCGATGTCCACGTTCTTCGGCTTCTTGACCTTCATGTCCACGAAGCGCGACTCGCCGCGCCCGTGTTCCACGGAAAACTCCTGCAGGCGGCACTCGCCGGCCTGGTCGCAGATCGGGCAGTCCAGCGGGTGATTGATGAGCAGGAACTCCATCACGCCCTCCCGGCACTTTTCGACCAGTTCCCCGGTGGTGCGAATGCCCATGTTTTCCGCCACCGTATTCGCGCAGGCGATCACCGGGCGGGGCATCCAGCCGATCGGCACGTAGCCCTCGGCGTCGTAGGTCGGGTCCTGGCCGGGGGCCGGACGCGGCGGCATGCCCATCTGGACGAGGCACATCCGGCAATTTCCCGGTGCGGAAAGCTTCGGGTGGTAGCAGTAGTGCGGGACTTCCTGCGTCGCCAGCTTACAGGCCTCGATCATCCGCATCCCACGCGGGACTTGGAGCCAGACCCCGTCGATCTGCACGTTTACCAGGCCTTTTTCGGCGGCGAGATCCTTCGGAAGCTTGGCTTCGGCGGTGGCGGCTTGATCGCTCATGGGGCAAGGAAGGGCACGGGAAGACCCGAGGCGGGGCGGACTATGAAAAACACCCCGGCGAGCGGCAAGCGCACTTTGTGAAAAATTTCACAAAGTCCCGGGAATCCGGCTTTTCCTCCTCCGCGCTTTACGTCGGACCGGCGACTCTCCCCTCAATGGCATTGAGCAGTTCTTCCTTCGAGAATGGCTTCGCTAGCGTTCGGCATGCCCCCATCTTCTCCGCCATCCGCAGGAAGGAGTCGGAGCGGCCTTTCAAGCCGCCCGTCATGGCGATCATTCGAACCTCGGGCAGGCAATCCTTCAGGGTCTCGATGATCTCAAAGCCGCCTTTTCCCGGGAGCACCAGGTCGATCAAAATTACCTGGAATTGCTTGTTCTTCGCCAGCTCCACCGCCTCCTCGCCGTTCGCCGCCGTGGCTACAGGATAGCCTTCCCCTTTCAAAGTCTGTTCGAGGACGGCGAGAAAAGATTCATTGTCAACAATGATGAGAAGATAGGATTTCGGATTCATCGGATTGGAAGATGTGAGGCAGCGAGTGTGCGGGGGAAAATCTTGCGTCGATCGGTGGCCGGGCCGGTGGCGCTGTCGCGTCCCGGAGCAAGGACGGAAGGATGGCAGAGCAGGAAGAATCGTCAGCCGTTCATGACACTTTCTTGCTGATCGCCGGAGCACTGGCCGCGCTGGACTCCACGATCTTCATGCTGATACGGCAGTTTGTGAGATGGGGCAGGGTGAAGCACGGCCCGGATTGCCTTGAGCAAACTTGCGGCGGTATAGGGCTTTGGCAGGGAGAGATACGCGCCGGGGCCGCAAGCGTCCGCCGATGGGGAGCCTTCCGCCAGGCCGCTCGCGGCAACGATCCTCACGGATGGGTTGATCTGGCGCATCACCTTTATGGAGGCCGCCCCCCCCATCACCGGCATCATGACGTCAGTTAGAACGGCGGCAATTTCTCCGTGGCTTGCGGCATAGATCGTCGCCGCCTCGGCTCCTTCGGACGCGAGGATAACCCGATAGCCATAGGCCTCGAGCGTCAGGCGAGTGAGCCGGCGGACCGCCTCCTCGTCATCGACGACGAGGATCAGCTCGCCCGCACCCCGCGGGATCTCGGCGGCGATTTCCTCCGCATGATCGGAAGACACCTCGTCCCGCGCGGGGAGATAGATTTGGAAGCATGTGCCCCTGCCCGGATCGCTCCGGACGCGGAGGAAGCCGCCATGGCTTTTGACGATGCCGAGCGACGTGTAGAGGCCGAGGCCCGTGCCTTGGCCGACCTCTTTGGTGGTGAAGAAAGGGTCGAAGATCTTTTCGATCAGCTCCGACTGCATCCCTGCGCCGCTGTCTTCAACTTGGAGCATAACGTAAGTGCCGACCTTGGCTTCGGGGTTCAATCCGACAGAGTGTTCGTCCAATTGGATGTTCTCCGCGGAGAGGGTGAGCTTGCCGCCGTCGGGCATGGCGTCGCGGGCGTTGACGCAGAGGTTCAGAAGCACTTGGTGGAGCTGGGTGGGATCGCCTGTGACCGTCCCGAGATCCTGTGGGAAGATCGACCGCACCCGGATGGTCTTGAGAAACGTATCGTTGGCGATCTTCGCGACCTCCCCGAGAACCTCCGTGAGCCGCACTTCCACACGCCGTCCCTCGTCGCCGCGGGCGAAGGAGAGGAGCTGCCCGACCATGTCCGCCCCGCGGCGGGCGCTGGTGCCCACGGTTTCGATCAATTCCCGGCTGGCTTGATCGGGGAACCTCATCTTGAACAGGTCGAGTGCCATGATGATCGGCGCGAGCGCGTTGTTCAGATCGTGGGCGATGCCGCTGGCCAGCGTGCCGATGCCTTCCATTCGTTGCGCCCGGAAGAGCTGCTGTTCGACCAGCTTGCGCTCCGTCACATCGGTGTGGATGCCGGTCCATTGGACGATGGTCCCGTCAGACGCGAGAATGGGCACGGCACGCACGACCATATCGCGGTAGCTGTGATCGCTCGCGCGGAGCCGGTGTTCCACCTGGTAGATGGAACGGCTGGCAACGGCGGCAGACCAGATTCGCGCGGTCTCGGCCCGGTCGTCCGGATGGATGGCCTCCAGCCAGCCCCAGCCGCGATACTCTCCGAAGCTTTGACCGGTGAAGGCGCTCCACCCGGGCTGCTCCATTTGGAATTCCCCCGAAGCGGGAGTGTCCCAGACGATCGCGGTCGTGGCTTCCACCAGGTTGCGGTATCGTTGTTCGTTGAAGAGGATCGCTAACTCCGCAAGCCGGCGCTCGGTGATGTCCACCGACATGACAACCACTCCGGTCACCATCCCGCTTCCGTCACAAACCGGGACCTTGTCCGTCTGGATTGTGATTTCCCGGCCCTCCTTGTCGTGCATCGTCTCAACGATTCCCAGTTTCGGCGTCCCCGAACGGATCACTTCCCGATCGTCCGCGAAGTATTTAGCCGCTTCGACGGGGAAGATTTCATGCGCTGATTTCCCTTCGATCTCCGTCACGGACATTCCGACGGTCTCCGCGAGCTGCTTGTTTGCCCTGAGTATCCCATTACCGGTATCTTTGAAGACGATCATCGCGGGCAGATAGTCGAAGAGGACCCGCAGTTCGGTCTGGTGCTTTCGCAGCTCTTCCTCGCTGGTCCGCAGTTGCTCCTGCGCCTCGTGCAAAAGATAGGATTGGCCGTCCGGATGCGTTACCGCGTCCACCTCCCCCCCGGTCAGATAGCGGAGACGTTGCTGGATTTCATGGAGCTGGCGGACAAGGGTCGCAATCTCCTCGGCGGATTCCTCCGTCACCGCGGCGGGATATAATTTCATCGGGTCAAGGAAGGTAGCCCCAGCGCTTCAAGGACGGGGGGGGTCTCGCTCAGGTTGCCGACGATCTTGCACACCGGTGCCGGTGAAAGCTTCACGAGCAGAGGCGTCATCAGCACATGATCGGCCAGCGCCCGGCCCGGTTCGCGGAGCACGTCCACGATTTCAATCTCATGGCGCTCCGGCAGATGTTTCTGGCAAAGCGCGTGAAGGTTGGCGATGGCCCGCGCGGAATTCGGAGCGTTCCCGGCGACGTGAAGCCGCAGTTTGAAATGGGCGGGCCCGCTCATGTCTCGTCCACTCCTCTCAGCTCCTGCAAGTGGCTCTGGCCCCGGGCCCGCTCGTTGGAGCGGTCCGTGGTCGAGCGGGTAAGTGCGACTTTCTCCGCGCGCTTCACCTTGAGCTCGAGCTGCACCGCCTTGAGCCGCACCTCGATCAGCGCCTCCTCGGATTCGAGCGTGACCTGTTTAAGCTCCTTCGAGGCCTCGGCCTCATCGTGGGCGACTCGGATAGCGAGCTCCTTTTCCCAACGCAGAGTGCCCATTAGCACCTCGCCTCCGGCGGTGTAGGCGTCGGCGAGCGTGACGCCCGTGTCGCTCAGGATCAGTTCTCGCACCTGGTTGGAATGGGCGGTGCCGCGGGATTTGACGATGGAAAGGCCGCGGTTTCGCTCGCCGGCATGGACCAGATAGTTCAAGTGGATCCACGTGTCCGCGATGGTCGAGACTTCGAGCGGCGTGCTTCCCATCTGGGTCCCGGCGTCGTCGAGCAGGCTGGTACAAATGATGGTGATCCCCGAGGTTTTCGTCCAGTGGATCAATCGTTCCACCACGCCGTGCGCGGTGACCTCATTGCCCGAATTGCAAAGTGCCGAAATCGGGTCGATGACCAGGCAGCGGGCGCGGTGTTCGGTGACGAGCTTTTTGATCCGCATCAAATGGATCTCGGCGCTGCCCGTGACGGCCCGCGCCGACACCAGCCGGAGCATGCCCTTCTTCGCGTGGGGTGCCAGACGGATGTTCACGGAAGAGAGGTTGCGGACCATCTCGTTCGCATCCGAATCGAAACTGACGAGCAGCGTACGCTCGCCGCGTAGGCAGGCCGCCTCCGCGAAGCATCCTCCCAAGGTGGACTTGGCGGTGCCGGGAACGCCGGTGACGAGCACGCTCGCGCCGCGATAATAGCCTCCGCAAAGCATGGCATCGAGCCGGGCCACACCGCTTGACACGCGCTCCCCTGTGACAGGTAGATCTGGTTCGCTTTGATCGCCCAGACCCCGGGCTCCCGAAACCTCAAGGCCGTCCGAACCGATCAAAAACGGCGATTCATTCTCCGAGAACGGCGAGCCCCGGTATTTCACCACCCGCAGGTTCCTCTGCGACACTCCCTGAACCACCTCGTGGTTGAGCACCACCGTGCAATCGACCATGAACTGTATGAAGCCCATGCTCGCCTCGATTTCCCCGCCGCGCTCGTAGTCACCGGATTTCGCCGTCATGATGGCGGTGAATCCCCGGTCCAGCAGCCAGTCGTGCAGCCGATAGATCTCCCGTCGCCGGGCCGCGGGGTCTTCAAGCAGCATGAGCACGACATCGATCGCGTCGAAGGCGATCCTCCGCGCGTTGATCTCTTTCGCCTTGGAGTCCAAGGCGGCAAGCATTCCGCTAAGGTCGAAATCTCCCGATTGAAAAAGGTCGAAGGGCGGTTGGGCGTCGAGGAAGAACAGCTTTTTCTTTTGCAGCTCCGCCAGCTTCCAGCCGAACTTCCTGGCATTGGCGAGGATGCGCTTCGTGTCCTCCTCGAAAGCCACGAAGATCGCCGGCTCGTTGTAAAGTCGCACCCCATTGACCAGCGATTGCAAGGCCATGATGGTTTTGCCGGAGCCAGGACCGCCGACCAGCAAGGTGGTCCGTCCATGGGGCAGCCCTCCATGGGTGATCTCGTCGAAGCCCGCGATGCCGGTGCGCGCCTTGGACGCATCAGCTGCGGGTTCTATGGTTGATTTCATTAAGGGTCGTCGCCGGAGGTAAAAAAAATCCCCCAATCGGTGGCAATAGACGCGAGGGAACCTACAAAGCAAGAAGAGATCCTGAATAGCTCACTGCCCGCGCGCCGAATCAGCGGGACAGGCAAACTACGGCGACAGGTTGAATTCGGGGATGCTTCCGCTGCGGATGTCACGCTTCCGCGGCTAGCAGCCTGTTGAAAAGTCCCCGTGTAATTGCCCTGCAGTGTCGGACAATGGAACACGGAGACGCCTACGAATGGGAGATCTATGGAAGTCCCTCCCAATATTGTCGGCCCCGAGTTGCTCAGGCCTTAATGTATGCGAAAAAGAACGTCTTCCGAGGGCGAGAGTGACCTCCGCCCGTCAATAGCTACTGCTCCTACTGCCACCGCCAATTCAGCACCACCTCGATGTCCGGGTGCAGGCTGTGATGCACAGGACAGCCATTCCCCGTGTTCTCTAACATCCGCCGCTCCGGATGATCCGCCGGTAGCGGCATATCGAGATCCACTTCCAGCTTGGCAATGCGCCGCGGCGTCTCGGTGGTCATATACTTCCTTACCGCGACCTTCAGCCCTTCGAGCGGGATCTCCTTCCGCTTGGCGACGATGCCCATGACGGTGGCCATGCAGACCCCCAGTCCGGTGGCGACGAGATCGGTGGGAGAAAAGGATTCACCGCGGCCATTGTTATCCACCGGCGCATCGGTTTCGAGCGTGGTGCCGGACGGAACGTGAAGGGCGGAGCAGTGGAGGTCGCCCTGGTAGTCGATCTTGATTTCAACCATCGGTAGTGGTGCCGTTTTCGGCAGGCGAGGTTTCGGGAATCGGCGGCACCTTGGCAAGCACGACGCGGAAGCCGTAGATGCTGTCACGAAATTCCTTCGGCTGGGTATTGCGGGCGCCGATGTAGAGGTTCTGCGGCTGATAGGTATTCCAGCCTCCGCCGCGCAGCACGGCGGAGGGAGAGGTCGGGCTGTAGTTGTCCGAGACCCATTCATGGACATTGCCGCAGAGGTCGTAGATCCCCAGGGCATTGGGCTGAAAGGAGCCGACCGGCGCGGTCTTCTCAAAGCCATCGTTGTAGCCGGGGATCACGCGCTCGGCGCGCAAAATGATCGAGGCCGTGGCATCGGCGAGGTTGCCGACCTTCACGCCACCGACTCCCGGCGGCCATGCAGCCCCCCACATGAAAACCTTGGCTCGGAGGGTGTCCCGCCTCGCCGGCGAAAGCTCGATCGGCTCCTTCAGATCGGCCATCAGGCTCCACTCGTAGTCCGTGGGCAGGCGGTACTCGTGGACCTGCGTCAGGCGTTCCTGCTTGCGCTCGACCTCCGTGAGCCACGCGCAGAAACTCTCGGCATCCTCGCGGGAAACGAACACGACGGGATGATCCGGCCCTTGTTGGAAGTCCGTGGAAGGATTCGGCAGGTTGCGGGCGCGGACGAAGGCGTCGTAGTCCTTCACCCGCGTTTCCCAGATGGAGGCCATGAGATCCGCGCCGAGCGGGACGAACTTCATGCCGAGCCCGTTCTCCCACGGCTTCTCCATCACCACGCTGTTGTTGAGCTGGAGCTTCAGGTGGAGTTCCAGCGTCTCATTCGACTTGAGGGTCACCTTGCGGGACAGCGGCTTGTAGCCTTCTAACAAGACCAGCAACTCATAGCCCGCGGGCCGCAAGGGGTCGGAGGTGAGCGGGCCATTGGTCAGGCCGATGCTGCTGTTAAAGGCGGAGTCAGCAGCCTTCAGGAAGACCTCCGCACCGGCAGGCTCGGTGGTGAGCACGATCTTGGCGAAAGGGATCGGCTCCACGCGACAACGGAAGGGCCGGAAGTTCTCCTTGCGGGCACGCTCGCTCAGGCCGGTGTTTGAGAAAGTCACGTCCATCAATTGGCGGCCCTGGTGATTCACCGTGAGGAAGCCCGCCTGTATCCCGGTTTCCGCGAGCCACCAGCAGAACGCCTGGGCCTCCCCCTCGCTGGTCACCACGACCTTGCGCTTGATGCCGTCTTCCTCGACCTCGACAAATTCGGCCACATCCGCAGGACGCTCCTTCGCCGCGCGATAGCGCTCCCATTCCTCCTGACCCACCGGACGGCGGCTTTGGTGCCCCTCGCCCACCGGACCGTAGCGCTGCCCGAGATGATCGACCCACGGCTCGTTCGGCTGGGGTGGGGAAAAGATCTTCAGCTCCGCTTCTAACAAAAGCGGCTCTTCCGATGCGGACTCAGGCACCTCGGCCTGCAAGCTGGCAGGCGCGAAGCCTTCCTTCTCAAGCCGGAATGAAACCTGTTCGCCGACGTGGGAGGAAATGAGGTCGGTCGGAGTGGTCCCCAGGATCTCCCCGCTCGAGTCGATGACCACCGCGCCCTCGGGCCGGCTGTTGACCTTGATCAGCGCGCGGGCGGGCGGCTTCTTCACCTCTCCGCCACCCGTGGGGGGCGGAGTTCCACCTCCCACTTCTGGCAGGAGATTCGCGAACTGGTTGGAAAAGCTCATCCACGGGCTGCCCTTGAAGGCTTCCCACGTGCCGAAAACGAGTGCCGCGGCCGTGAGGACGGTCGCGAAAAACGCGCCCACCGGACGACGGCGCTTGCGCCGTTTCCCCTCCTGCAAGCGGCGCAGCGCATCGGCGAGGTCGCCCGCAGTGGAGACGCGGCGCTTGGAAAGCTGCGGTTCGCAGATGTCGCAGATGATCTGGTTGAGCGCGAGCCAGCGCTTGCGCTCCGGCTTCGGCGGCATGTCGTCCGGCAGTTCCGGGAAATCCATGCGATCCTTGCCGCTGGCGATCTCGTAGAGAACTTTGCCGAGGCTATAGACATCCGCCTGCGCCGAACCCGGGCCCTCCGGCGGAACGAAGCCCTCGGTGCCGACAAAGGTCCGCTGGCCACGGGTGGCGACCAGCCCGATATCGGCTAACTTCGCCTTCCCTCCGACGAAGATCACGTTCGCCGGCTTCACGTCGCGGTGCGCCAGGCCATTGTCGTGGAGATGGCGCAGCGATTCCGCCAGGCGCACGCCGACATCGATGCAGAATTCGGTGTCGAGGCGCTTGCCCGGGACGCGTTTCACGTCGCTGCGCAGAGTGCGCGCCTCATACTCGATGGGATTGATGTCGCGCCCGGTGAGCACGTCATCCCCCAGCTCCATCACGTAGTAGTAGAAGGAGACACCATCGGTGCTGCGGCCGACGTGGAGGATATTGACCAGCCCCGGGTGATCGCGGGACATCGGCTCGAACTTGAGGATGCCCTCGAATTCACGCTCGAAGCTGCGCTCGTCCTCGAAATCCTCACGCCAGACGACCTTGACCGCACGCAGGGCACCGGTCACGCCTCGTGCGAGCCAAACTTCACCGTAGGCCCCGCCGCCGATTTTCCGCAGGACCTCGTGGTCGGGAATGACCGGATCAGGGCGCGGCCTATTCGTCGGCATCCTCCTCCAGTCGAGCGAGTTCCTTTTTCAAGACAGCCCCCACGCGATGCTTCGCAAGGTACACCTGGGCCATGCTGACATTGAGGTGGTCCTGGACCTTCTTCGCGTCCCACTGGCGGACGACGTAGCAGTCGAAAATCTGGTACTGCTTGGGCGACACCTGTGCTTTCACACGGGCTAAAGCGGCGTCGGCGACGTTCTTTTTCCATTCCACGTCCCAAAGCCGGGAAAGCATGTCGCCTTTCGGGTCCTCGAAGCGGTCGATGACTGCGGTCTTGCGGTCGTCCTCCCACTCGCCGCCCGCCATCGCGGTGTCCTTCTTGCGCTTGCGGAACTGGTCGTTGATCCGCCAGCGGGTCATGTTCATCAGCCACGTCTTGAAGGAACCTTGCTCGGGGTCGTAGAGCTTCTTCTTGGACTGCTTGGCGATGGAAAGGACGGTCTCCTGCACGCAGTCGTGAGCCTCGTCCGGACGCAGGCCGGCCTTGATGGCAACGGCGTAGATCAGCCGCCAGTAGGTCTGATAGAACTCATCCCAGGTCTTCTGGTCTTCCCAATTGTCCAGCCGCGCGATCAGGCTCTTGCGGGTCTTCTCGTAGGCTGCGGCGAGCACTTGGTCGCGCTCCTTGTCGTACTCTTGGTCGGACATCGGCTCCCCCTTACCATACCCGATCAAGGGTGTCTTTCACGGAGTTCGCGAGCCTCCACGGCCGTAGGGAATTTTGTTCGTGGCGGGAGATAGTTAAGAAAACTTAAGGATCAATCTTGGCATTTACAGAGCGTTCGCGGGCGGCATAGCCTCTGCTGCTGTTTATTGCTTTCTCCTTTCCGGAATCACCCCCGCCGGATCACCCACGGAGCGAGTCCCCCCATGCCCCCCGCCCCCCCCGACATTAATCCGTCACGCCAAGTCGAACGGATCCGCGAGATACTCGTGGGCCGACAGATGGACTGCGTCGAACGCCGCCTTGACCGGTTGGAAGCGAACTTGCGCCCCATGCCCACCGAGGCCGGGGGAGATGTGTTCGAAATCCGGCTGGATTCCTTTGAAAAGCGGCAGAACGAGAAGTTCGCTGCCCTTCGCGACGAGATCGACGCCGAGAAGGCGCGCCGTGTCGAAGAGACCCACCGCCTTGCGGGCCAGATCCAAGCCGCGGCGCGCAGCCGGGCGGATTCCGGGCTCGAGGCGCAACTGGAGTTGGAACAACGCTTCACCCGCTGGCTGGATCAATGGAACCAAGGATTCCGCCAGTATCTCCACCAACGCGAAGAACACTTGATTGCAGAACTGCGGGGCGAACTGGACAAGACCCGCGAGTGGGTGAATTCGAAGGTCGAGACCTCCGACCGCGGTCGCTCCGACCAAGCTCACCTCCAGGAGTCTTTCCTGCAACTGGCCAACGCCGCCCGGGCGATCGCCGAAGCCGCCGCGCTCCAAGCCGGCCAACCGGAAGGTGGTGAGCGATGACCACCGCCATTCCTCCCCTGCCCGCGCCGCTCGAGGGCATGTCCGGCCATTCGACGCGACCGGGCCTTTCCGTTGAAAGCCTGCCCGTGCCGGGCAGTCCGCAGCCGGAGGCCCCCCGCCGCATACCTCTGCCGGAGCTGGGCAACTTCGCCCGCTTCACTGCCGAGGACATGCCGGTGCCGCCAAAAACGCCGCCGATGCCAAGCCCTCCGGTGGATTTCACCGACGAGGACCTCCGCATTGCGATCGCCCCTCTCGTGGCCGGGGCCATGGCCGGTGAATCCTTCCGCGACGATGCCTCACTGGAGGCAATGCTGCGCTCGACCTTCCGCCGCGCCCTGGCCGAGCACCACGGTGGCCCTTTTCAGCCACCGGGGGTCAGTCACCGGGCCCTGTGGCGCTTGCAGGCGCTCTTCACCAGCCGAAGCTACGACGAAATCCTCTCCGACAAGATCCGCCGCTTCCATGTGGAGGAGGTTTATCTGCTCGATCGCGACAAGCTCTCGCTGATCTCCTACGCCAGCTCGGATCCCGTGCGTCACGCCCATCCGAGGAAGGTTGGCTCGTTCGCGCGCCAGCTCGCGCTGCGGGTGCGGGACGAATCCGGCGCGCTGCTGCTCGGCTTCGAATTGGGCGAAGGCCGGCGCACGCTGGTCCGCTGCGGGCAATACTGCCTCTTGGTTGCGGTCATTCGCGGCGACGTGAACGATCTGGTCAAAGCCGACCTCGATTTCGCCCTCAAGCGGGTCGAAACACGCTACCGGAGCGAATTCGTGCAGGGCCACCCCCTGCTGCAGGAATTGCAACCATTGTTGGAGGAATGCCTGCTGATCCACTCGCCCGCCGGGCCTGCCGCCACGTAAGTTCTTTCTTACAGGGTACTCGTCCCTTGACCGTGGGGGGCTTGAGCCCTACGCAATCCCCGCACACATGGGATTTGACACACTAGGCCTCTCCGAAGCCGTTCTCGAAGCCGTAACGGAGTCGGGCTACGAAAACCCCACGCCGATCCAGGCCCAGGCCATCCCGCTGATTCTGGAAGGGCGCGACGTGATCGGGGCCTCCCAGACCGGCACCGGCAAGACGGCGGCGTTCGCGCTGCCCACGCTGAGTAAGCTCAAGCCTCTCGGTAAGCCGCAGATCCTGGTGCTGGAGCCGACCCGCGAGCTCGCCCATCAGGTGGCCGAGCAATTCGAGAAATACGGCAAGCACACCGGCCTGAAAGTCGCCCTGCTCTACGGCGGCGTCGGCTTCGGCGATCAGCTCAAGGCCCTTCAAAACGGTGCCGACATCGTGGTCGCGACTCCCGGCCGCCTGGTTGACCATTTCTACCGTGCGACCATGCGCTTCAACGAGGTGAAGACCTTGATCCTCGACGAGGTGGACCGCATGCTCGACATGGGCTTCCTTCCACAGGTCCGCAAGATCGTGAACCTCTGCCCGTGGGAAGGCCGTCAGACGCTCTTCTTCTCGGCCACCATGCCGCCGGCGATTCAGACCTTCGCCCAGTGGTGCCTCATCAACCCGATCAGCGTGGAAATCGCCCGCCGCGCGGTCGCCTCCACCGTCACCCACGCCTTCTATCCGGTCTCCATGGACCAGCGCGACGACCTGCTCATCGCGCTGCTTAGCAAGACCGACTACCACTCGGTGATGATCTTCACCCGCACCCGCAAGGAGGCCGACCAAGTGTGCGCGCTCATCAAGCGGGATGGCGGCCACGAGAAGGTCGCTGCGATGCACTCCGACATCAGCCAGGTGGACCGCATGAAGGCCCTCGCCGGTTTCAAGAGCGGTGAGTTCGAAGTGCTCGTCGCCACCGACGTCGCCGCGCGCGGCATCGACATCTCCGGCGTCTCCCACGTCATCAACTACCGCGTCCCGGAAAACGCCGAGGATTACGTCCACCGCATCGGCCGTACCGGCCGTGCCGAGGCCGAGGGCGACGCCTTCACGATCCTCACCGCCGACGAACTGGAATACGCGAAGTCGGTTGAGATCTACGTCGACCAGAAGATCCCGCGCCGGAAGCTCGAGGGCTTCGATTACATCTACACCGCGCTCCTCGACGACTCCCCTTCCAAGCCGATCCGCAAGAAGCCGATGGGCGGGAAGAAGAAGCGGAGGTAGTTCCAAATGTTCCTCTCGAAGGACGAAGGCTTTGTGGCTGCGCTCGAGAACCCCGAGCTGCTCGAAAGTCGTCTTGCTTCGCTGACCAAGGACCGGCGCAGGGCGCTGGTCCTCCACTGGTTCGCGACCGCGGTGTTCTTCTTTACCTTCTTCGTGGGAATTGGTGTTTACATGAAGAGTCGGGAGGTAGGTCCGATGGCCTTTGTCGTTCCGCTGATGGTGTCCATGAGCGTTCAGCAGTTGGCCACGGTGGTCTCCGCGCAGAACGAGCTTCGCACCCTGCTCATGTTCAAGAAGCTTCGCAACGAAGGCCACTCCAGCTAACAGAGTTCTCATGCGCATCCTCGCCCTCGGCCCTGCTGAAAAGCAGCGTTGATTCCCGCGCCGAGACGAGCGAAACTCCGCCATGGCGACGACAGTCGATTTGGAAACCATGACCACTGCCGACAAGCTCCGGCTCATGGAGGACATCTGGCAGGACCTTTCCGCGCAGAAGAACGAAATTGTTTCGCCGGATTGGCATGGCGATGTCCTCGCAGAGAGAGAACGTCTCACCGCGTCCGGCGAGGAAAAGTTCATCCCTTGGGACTCGGCCAAGAAACAACTGCGCGATGAGTTGACGTGAGAATCGATGTCCAGCCATCGGCGCTGCGCGATCTTCGTGAAGGCTTCCGTTTCTACGAAGGGCAAGAGACAGGGCTAGGTGCCTACTTCCTCGATTCCTTGTTTTCCGATATCGATTCCCTCCAGCTTTTCGCGGGCATTCACTCCATCCACTTCACTCGCTTCTACCGCCTGCTTTCAAAGCGCTTTCCCTACGCAATCTACTATCAACTGGAGGATCATACGGCACTCGTCCGTGCTGTTCTGGATCTCCGGCGGGATCCCAAATGGATTGAGCGGAAGCTCAAAGGCTTGTTCTAATCCATGCGTGTCCTCGCCATTGACCCCGCGGTGCGAAATACCGGCTATGCCGTCGTCGAGGGCGACGGGCATAAGGCGGTGGCGCTCGCATTCGATGTGATATCAATCCCCGATCGCCTGCCGCAATCAGCCGCATTGGCCGCGGTCCGCACGCACTTGCGGAATGTGATCGAGAAGCACCAGCCTGACGAAGTGGCGGTGGAAGGAATCATCTACGTGCAGTCGCATCGCACCGCCATCTCGATGGGTGCCGCACGCGCAGCTGCGCTCATCGCCGCAGCCGACGCGGGCCTAAGGGTGTATGAGTACGCACCGATGAAGGTGAAGATGGCCGTCACCGGCAAAGGCAGGGCGGACAAGCAGCAGGTCGCCTTCATGGTGCGGGCGCTGTTAGGACTTCCCGAAACGCCACCGCACGACGCGGCGGACGCATTGGCCATCGGCCTCGCGCACCTACAGGCGTCCGATCCGCTCAAGGCAAAAATGCTCGAACGACGTCAGGTATGATTCCCAAGCTGCATGTAGTCCCGGCTTTAGCCGGACTTATTCCCGACCACTATTGTCCGGCTGAAGCCGGAACTACGTACATCGTAATTCGAGGCGCATGAGAACCATTCACCTCGGCTCCGGCATTGGCTATGAAGACGGCCTGAAGAGACAGGACGCTGCCGTGGACGCATTGCTCAACGGTTCCGGGGAAGAAACGCTCTTCCTGTTAGAACACGCCCCGGTTTACACCATCGGCCGGCTTCGCGACCAATCGTCGCTCCGGGACCCCTCGACTCTCCCTGCTCCGGTCTTCGAAACCAACCGCGGCGGCCAGGCGACCTACCACGGCCTTGGCCAACTCGTCGGCTACCCGATCCTCGACCTGCGCGAGCGAAACCGCGACCTCCACGCCCACCTCCGCGGCATCGAGGAAGCGCTCATCCTCACCTGCCATGACTTCGGCATTCCCGCCGGCCGCCGCGAAGGACTGACCGGCGTGTGGGTCGAGAACCGCAAGCTCGCCTCGATCGGCGTGGGCGTACGGAAGTGGATCTCCATGCACGGCTTCGCGATTAACATCACGCCGGAGTCGCTGCTGCCGTTCTTCGCCATCACGCCATGCGGGATCGACGGCGTGATCATGAGCAGCGTGGCCCAGGAAGCTCGCAAGCCGGTGACGGTGGACGAATTCGCCGCAGCCTTTGTCCCCCAATTCGAAAAGCTGTTCGCGCGAAGCTGACGTCGCCCGTCAGACCTTCATCACTTCCTTCTCCTTCGCCGCGACGACTTCGTCGATGACCTTGACGTACTTGTCGGTCAGCTTCTGCACCTCGGTCTCGTGATCCTTCTGGCCGTCCTCGGTGAGGACGTTGTCGGCCTTCATCTTCTTGGCCGCGTCCATGCCTTCCTTGCGGCTGGAACGCACACGGACCTTGGCTTCCTCGGCGATCTGCTTGATGAGCTTCACCATCTGCAAGCGACGCTCTTCGGAAAGTTCCGGGATCGGGATGCGCAGCGAAATACCGGCAGCGGCGGGATTCAGGCCGAGGCGCGATTCACGGATCGCACGCTCCACATCCTGAGTCGTGGCGGGATCGAACACCTTCACCTCGAGCAACCTCGCTTCCGGCGCGGTGATCATCGCAAGCTGCTTGAGCTTCATCGTGCTGCCGTAGCTGTGCACGTGCACGTCGATGTTTTCCACGAGGCCAGGCGAAGCCTTGCCGGTGCGTACCGTGGCAAACTCGTGTTGCAGGTACTCCACGGCCTTTTCCATGGCATCTTCGGTCTCTAGAATAGCGGTTTCCGGGTCCATTGCGGATGGTAGAAAAATTCAGGCGGCCACGGTCTCCTCGCCGTTGACCAAGGTGCCGATCGACTCGCCGCGCAGCGCACGGGTGATGTTGCCCACTTCCCCAAGATCGAAGATCACGATCGGGATGTGATTGTCCATGCACAGGCTGAACGCCGTGGCGTCCATCACCTTGAACTGCTTCGAAATGCAGTCGTGGAAGGAAACGCGGGAAAACTTCTTGGCGTTCGGGTTCTTTTTCGGGTCCGAATCGTAAACGCCATCGACCATGGTGGCCTTGAAGACGACATTCGCGCTCATTTCGCTGGCCCGCAGCGCGGCGGTCGTGTCGGTGGAGAAGAACGGGCTGCCGGTGCCGGCGGCAAAGATCACCACGCGGCCTTCGTTGAGGTGGCGCTCGGCCTTCCGTCGAATGAAGGTCTCGGCGACGTTCTTCATCTCGATGGCGGACTGAACCACACAGGGCACACCGTGGTGCTCGAGCGAGCCTTGAAGTGCGAGAGAGTTCATCACCGTGGCCAGCATGCCGACGTAGTCCGCAGTGGCGCGATCCATGCCGCGGGCGCTGGCGGAGGCACCGCGCCAGAAATTACCGCCACCGACCACGATGCCGAGCTGGACATCACCGGGAGCCAAGGCCTCCCGGACTTCGCGGGCGATTCGCTCGACGATCTCCGGTGAGATGTTGTCGGTGCTACCGGGTTCGCGGAGGGCTTCCCCGCTCAGTTTCAGGATGGCTCTTTTATAGCGGGGAGGGGACGAACTCATTCGATGGCTGGCGTTGCGCGATCCAAACAGGCTGCCGCGGCTTTTGAAAAGGCAAAAGGCGGTTTCACTCGCCGCCAAGCTTGTAGGTCGTCTCCAAGTCCTTCAACGAAGCGGTGCCATCATCCACGCCCGCAATGGCAACTTGCACTTGGAGCGGCTCCGACTGCGGCCGCTGATAGTCTTCCAAGGTCTTGCGGATCGCGACGAGCGCGAGCTTCAACACCTGCCGGGCAGTGAGGTCCACGCCTTCCGGCACGGCGAGCTGCGAAACGTTCAGCGCCACGTGCAGGCCGTCCTCCTTGGTCTCCGCGGTGATCCCGATGTTGCACAGGACGAGCAGGTTCACCTCCTCGATCTTGTAGTTGGGATTGTTGGTCGGGAGTTTGTGCGGGCTGCGGATCGCATCCACGAGCACCTCTGGAAATGCCCCGGTCAGCGCCATCGGGCGGGCGGCCACCGTGGCCTGCAACGCCTCTCCGGTCTCGGTGATGCCTTCATCGACATCCGTCCCGTGCATGCTGAGCGGCTCGTGGACGGGCACCACGGAAATGGTCGTGGCCGCGAGGGGCACGGCAAGGGCAAGCAAGAGCAGCAGCGGTTTCACGGGCGACAGCATGCCCTGAAGCGCGGGAGAAACAAGGAGCCAGCGATCAGACAAACCGCGGCAAACTGCGCAGTCCCTTCACCCAGTCCCGCGCCGGCATCCGCCGCGAGCCATCCGGCTGAATGTCTCCGAGCACCAGAAAACCGTCCCCGCAGCCGACCCGGGCCTCGCCCTCCTCCACCGTCAGGACACCCGGTTCGCCCACAGTTCCCTGCCCTGCCTTTGCCGGGAAAATCTTCACGCGCTTGCCTTCGAAGGTCGTCCAAGTCCCCGGCCACGGCTCGTAGGCGCGGATGCGCCGGGCCAGCCGCTGCGCGTCCCACGTCCAATCGATCCGGCCGTGCTCGCGGTCCAATTTCGGAGCGTAGGTCGAAAGTTCGCTGTCCTGCGGCGTCCGCGTTGCAGATCCGTCCAAGATCCCCGGCAATGCCTGGGCCAAGGCCTCCGCCGCCACATCCGCCATCCGGTCGTGCAGCGAGCCACCCGTCTCCTCGTCGCCGATGGGCGTCGCCAGCGCATGAATGATGTCGCCGGCATCAAGCTTCGGCACCACGTGCATCACCGTGATTCCCGTCTCGGCATCGCCTTCGTCGATTGCCGCTTGCAGGCAGGAGGCCCCGCGGTGCCGCGGCAAAAGCGACGCGTGCAGGTTGATGCAAGCCACCCGTGGGATGGCGATCAGCGCCTTCGGCAAGATCTGCCCGTAGGCCATCACCACGATCACGTCCGGCGCGAGCGCGCGCAGCTCGTCCAAGCTCGCCTCATCGCGCACGCTTTCCGGCTGGAGGACCGGAATACCCGCCTCCAAGGCCACCCGCTTGATCGGCGGTGGCGTGAGGTCGCGATGCCGCCCCGCCGGTTTGTCCGGCTGCGTCACCAGCGCCAAAGGCCGGGGCCCGTCCGCGATCAACCGGCGGAATGCAGGGATCGCGATCTCACCGCTGCCAAAAAACACCACCCGGACTTCCGCACCGCTCATACCACCACCTTCGCGGTTTCCTGATAGATCGGCAGCGATACCACTTTGGAAATGATGTCGTTCAGCACCTGCACCGGCGGATGCGTCGCATCAATGTCAGTCACCAGCGCCGGCGAGTAGTATTCCAAGATCGGCTTCGTTTCTGCCTCATAGGTCGCGATCCGCTGGGCGATCACGCGGTCGGAAGCATCATCCATCCGGTTGTCCTTCAGCGCCCGCTTGCGCATGCGCCGTGCGAGTTCCTCGCGATCCGGGCAGGAAAGATGGAAGACCTGATGGATCTCCAAAAACTCCGAGATCATCTCTGCCTGCGGCACATTGCGCGGGATGCCGTCCAGCACCAGGAAATCGATGTCCGGCTTGTAGACGTGCGACTCGCGCCAGTTGTCCACCTGCGCCTTCCACAGCTCGATCGTCAATTCGTCCGGCACCAATTCGCCGCGGCTCGAGTAGTGCACGAAGCGCTGCCCGAGCGGCGTGCGGGTGTCGAGCGAGCGGAAAACATCCCCGCAGGCGCAGTGGAAAAAGCGCGGGATCGAGCCGAGGACTTTTCCTTGGGTTCCTTTGCCCGACCCCGGCGCGCCGAGGATCAGGAAAGCGGGGCGTTTGATATCGACTGCCTTCGACATGAGACGCGTGACATAGGCACCGCGGCTAGCCGCAGCAAGCGCTATGTGGCACTCGAAAGCAGCCAGAAAACCGGGAACGGTGCCACCAACGCCACATCTGCCAGGACTCGCAGCGCATCCATGGAGAAGCGCTCGCGCTGGCGGTTCAGCACGAACAACAGCGCCGCCGCAATCAGGACCGCATAGAAAAACGGCCGTCGCGTGGTCTCCTCATCCATCCCCGCCGACAGGATGCAGGCCGCGCCCAACACCGCCAGCGGCAAGGTCAGCGCCAACTCATGCGCCGCCTGAAAGTCCTGGTCCCGCGACTGCCGCGACTGCTCCCAGAAGTGAATCGCGGAAATATTCACCGCGCACAGCAGGGCGAAGCACAGCATCTCCCGGGACTGGAACAGGTGGAATACCCCCTCCGAGCCGATGTGCAAGTGAGCGAGCATCGCCGTGCCGAAGGAAAAGGTCACGCCAGCGAGGAGGTTCCGCAGGTGGGGGATCTCCGGATTTCCCGCGGACGCCAGGTTCAAGGAAAAGAACACGAAGGTCAGGATCCCCGCCGGCAGGAGGTAGCCGATTTCCATCGGCAGACCGATCAATCGGAACGGCAGCACGAAAAACGCCATGAACACCGAGCCCGCTAATGCCGCCAATGCCAGCCAGCCGAGCTTCTTCTGGTGCCGCTTCACGAATGCGTGCCGCGGTCCCAGCCGCGGATCGTCCGAGTGCAACAGCTTCACATCCAGCAAGCGGTCCACCACGTAGATCACCCAGACCGCCAGCCCGAGGGCCAGATAGTTCTGCCACTCCAAGTATTCCACCCGCCACACCCGGGCAAACATCCCCAGCCACACCATGGCGACGATCGGTGCGTCCAAGCTGAGCAAATTTGGCCAGAGCCAAAGGGGTATGCGGCGATCCGCCATTCGGGAGCGCCGGAACTTTCGCGACCCGGCCGCCCTTGGCAAGCCCCCATCCGCTGCTTTTCCCATCGCCAAGCCGCCTGCGCCCATGCTGCCTTTCCGCCCGTGACCATCGGGGACTGCCGCTTTGCTGCCATCGACTTCGAGTCCGCGGGTGCCGCCCGCGGCCGCACCGATGTCCCGGTGCAGGTTGGCCTCGCCACCTGGTCGCCCGCCGCGGGCCACGGCGAGCGCTTCATGTCCTACCTCGCCTCGGACGCCCCCATTACCTGGTCCGCCCGCAAGGTCCACGGCATCCGTGATGAAGACCTCCACGGAGCCCCCCCCCTCCTCGCCCTGTGGCCCCAAATGAAAAAGCACCTCGCCGGGGCGGTCGTCGTTGCCCACGGCAAGGGCACCGAAAAGCGCTTCCTGCGGGCCTTCCCCGGTCATGGCTTCGGCCCGTGGGTCGATACCCTGCTGCTGTCCCGCGCCGCGTGGCCGGACTTGCCCGACCACTCCCTCTCCGCCCTCTGCGAAGGCTGCGGTCTCGCTCCGGTCCTCGAATCCCACCATTCCGGCGGCCGTTGGCACGATGCTCTCTACGACGCCCTCGCGTCCCTGTTGCTGCTTGAGCACCTCATCGCCCACCACGACCTCGCCGGACGTCCGCTCGATACCCTGCTCCGGCCGGACACCGCCACTTGGCACCGCCTCAGGCGCTAGCCTGGCTCTCCGTAGGCGCGGTGGTGACACCGCGGAAGCCACCGGAAAAGCGATCTTCACCCATGCTTCCCTCGGTCTCACAGATGACCTGCCCGGCTCCGCTCTTGATTCCCGCTCCCCCCGCCTCCCATGCTCCGCCGCATGCCGAGCGTGTATGTCGATCTGGGGGAGCGGTCCTATGAAGTCCGCGTGGAAAACGGCCTGCTCGCCCGCGCTGGCGACGCCATCCGCTCCGCCGGCCTCTCCGGAAAGGCCGCCGTCATCACCGATGAAACCGTCGGCCACTTCCATGCCGCCGCCCTCACCCAGGCGCTGATCGCCCAGGGATTCACTCCGACTCTGCACACCCTCCCCGCCGGGGAAGCGTCGAAGTCCATGGCGCAGGTCGATGCCGTCTGTTCCTCCCTCGCCGCCGCCGGGCACGATCGCCGCTCGTTTGTCATTGCCCTCGGTGGTGGAGTTGTGGGCGACCTCGCCGGGTTCGTCGCTGCCGTCTTCTACCGCGGCATCCCTTTCGTCCAAATCCCCACCACGATTGTCGCGCAGGTCGATTCCTCGGTCGGCGGCAAGACCGGCGTCAACCTGCCGGAGGGCAAGAATCTGCTCGGCGCCTTCCACCAGCCGCGGCTCGTCATCGTCGATCCCGCCGTGCTCGCAACCCTGCCCGGCCGCGAATACCGTGAAGGCTTTGCAGAGGTCATCAAGCACGCTGCCATCCGCGATGGCTCCATGCTCGCCGAGATCGCCGCGCTCGACCCCGCCACCCGCGAAGTCCCGGCCGACCTCATCGCCCGGAACATCGCCATCAAGGCTCGCATCGTCGAGGCGGACGAATACGAGACTCTCGGCCTGCGTGCCCTGCTCAACCTCGGCCACACCATCGGCCACGGCATCGAAGCCGCCGTCCCCTATGGCGACATGCTCCACGGCGAAGCCATCTCCCTCGGCCTGCGCGCCTCCCTCTTTCTCTCCGAAAAGCACGCTGGCCTTTCTCCAGACACTTCGCGGGAGATCCTCGCGCTCTTGAAAAAGTTCGAACTCCCGCTCGTGCTCGACCATACCATCTCCGGCGAACGCGTGTTAGAGAAACTCGGCCGCGACAAGAAGTTCGAAGCCGGCAATATCCGGTTCGTCCTCCTCCGCGCTCCCGGCGATGCCTATCTCAGCGACCAAGTCACGCCGGAGGATCTGGCGGAAGCAGTGGCGTATTTGCGCATCGGCTGCTAACGCCGGAACCGCCGCAAGCCGAAGCCGGGACGACGATGATCATGCCGGAGCACCCACACGCGGATCGCTCCCTCGTGGAGATCGTAGAGCAGGTGGTAAGGAAAGCGGTCGAAATTGCAGCGACGTAGTCCGCTCGCATCGAAGTGAAAGAACTTCGGATGGCTCCGCATTTTGGAGACTCCGATCTGGAACTCCGCGAAGAAGTCGTCCCCTAACTCCGGCGAAACCTGATAGTATTTCTCCAGAATCGCATCCAAGTCGCCTTGGACCCGTCGATGGAACCTAAGCTCCACGGCTCTTCAACCCAGCGACCAATTCCTCGAAGGTGATCCACACTGACGGATCGGTATCCGCTTCCCGACGGCGGGCTTCCACCTCCTCGTCGCTCACCTCGTAAACCGGTGATTCCAAGCTCCGCAGCAAGCGAGAAGCCAAGGCGGCTCGCTGCTCCTCGCTGAGCTTTGCGGTTTCCGCTTCGATTTCTTCGAGCTTCATCGTGGAGAACCTACCCGAAGCGGTCCCGGCTTGCCACGGGATTCTCCGCCTAAACCGCTTCCGCCGAGTAGATGCTCGCAACGCCACAAGTGAGCGGACTGGCCTGCGCATCGCGGAAGCCTTGGACTTCGATAAGCGTGCACATCTCCTTCCCCATCGGGAACTCCTCGATGGAGCCGCCGAGGTATTCGTAGGCATCCTTTTGGCCAGTGAGGTAGCCGGCCATCTTCGGCAGGACGTTGTGGAGATACCAGCGGTAGGGCTTTCTCATCACACCTTCCGGTAGCGAGAAGTCGAGGACAAGGATGTGCCCGCCGGGTCGCAGAACGCGGCGCATTTCGCGGATGGCGGCGGCGTAGTCGGCCATGTTCCGCAGGCCGAAGGCAACGGTGACAACGTCGAACTCACCGTCTTGGAACGGCAGCGCAAGGGCATCGGCGACGAGGGTGCGAGAGAGACCCCGGCGGCTGGCGTGGGCGAGCATCTCCGCACAGAAATCACTGCCAGTGACCTCGGCATCAGGACAGGAGTCTTGAATCTCAAGGGCGAGATCGCCGGTGCCGGTGGCGACGTCGAGGACGCGTCGCGGCTGCCATGCGCGAACGATGCGGGCGACCTTGCGCCGCCACAGGATATCGGTGCCCAGGCTGAGGACGTGATTGGTGGTCACGTAGCGGTCGGCGATGCGCGCGAAGGCTTCGCGGACATACGACGGGTCTTGAATGGTTCCGGCACCCACAGCCTGATCGGTACGCTGGATTGCGGGACTGCCAAGTCCCGAGTCGGATTCATTTGGACAAATGATGCCCCGCTGCTGAACCCGAGGGACATTGACACCCGCCGCGGCCTCACATGACATGCCTAGTGTGACCCGTCCCCTCTATCTTGCTCTACCCCTGCTCTTCGCCACCCTTTCTCCGGCGGCTGGGGACGAGACCAGCGAGCGGATCGAGGCCATTCTCTCAAAGCTGACGCTGGAGGAAAAACTCGGCCAGCTCCGGCTGGTGGATGGCCACGCAGGAGGTGGTTGGAAGCCACAGCACATGGCGCTGGCCCAGGCCGGCGTGCTGGGCGGCACCTTCAACGTCCGCGGCACCGGTC
The DNA here is from genome assembly GCF_025950235.1 of Luteolibacter arcticus. NCBI lineage: Bacteria > Pseudomonadati > Verrucomicrobiota > Verrucomicrobiia > Verrucomicrobiales > Verrucomicrobiaceae > Neoluteolibacter > Neoluteolibacter arcticus. The sequence continues at coordinate 1,000,420 of NZ_JAPDDT010000001.1, forward strand.
CGACCAGCGAGATGCAAAGGGCGGCGCTCGCGACGCGGCACAAGATCCCGCTCGTCTTCGCCTTCGACGTGATCCACGGCTACCGCACCATCTTTCCCGTGCCATTGGGCGAGGCCGCGAGCTGGGATCCGGATCTCGCCGAGCGTTGCACGGCAGTGGCTGCCAAGGAGGCCCGCTCGGCGAACGTCTCGTGGACCTTCGCCCCGGTCGCCGATATCGCCCGTGACCCACGCTGGGGCCGCATCGTCGAAGGCTCGGGAGAAGATCCCGTGCTGAGTTCCGCCTTCACCGCGGCGCGGGTCCGCGGATTCCAAGGTAAGGACATTTCCGCGCCGGATCGCATGATGGCTTGCTTGAAGCACTTCGCTGGCTCGGGCGAAGCCGAAGGCGGCCGCGATTACAACTTCGCCGATGTCTCGGTGAGAGCGCTGCGCGAGACCCATTTTCCGCCTTTCCTTGCCGGGCTCAAGGCCGGTGCCGGCTCGATCATGCCATCGTTCAGCGCCATCGATGGCGTGCCCGCGACGTCGAATCCCTGGCTGCTCCAGGATGTGCTGCGGAAGGAGTGGGGCTTCGGAGGTGTCGTCGTCTCCGACTACGATGCCGTCGGCCAATTGGTGAATCACCGCGTGTCCCCGGACTGGCCCGAGGCCGGGCAGATCGCGCTACGGGCGGGCCTCGACATGGAGATCTGGGGCAGTTGCCTGATGCAGGCCGAGGGGCTGCTGGACGATGCCGCGGACCTGAAGCTGGTGGACGATGCCGTGCGACGGGTCCTGCGCATGAAGTTCCAGCTCGGGCTTTTCGACAAACCATTCGGCGACGCCGCACGAGAGAAGGAGGCAATCCTTCACCCTGATCATCTCAAACTCGCGCGCGAAGCCGCGGCAAAGTCGTGCGTGCTTCTGAAGAACAGCGACAATACCCTGCCCATCCCGCCGACCGCGAAGAAGATCGCCATCGTCGGCCCCATGGCAGATGACAAGGCAACGCTGTTAGGGAGTTGGACCGGCGACGGCCGACCGGAAGATGCAGTGACTCTTGTGGAAGCCGTCCGCCAGCGCCTGGGCGACACCGGGACGGTCATCCATAGCTCGGCGGGATCGACTTCCGGCTTCAGCTTTCGCAAGCCATCGGATGGCGTCGAGGCGGCCAAGGACGCGGACTACGTGCTCGTAGTCATCGGCGAAGCTGGCGACATGACCGGCGAGGCAACCTCAAAGAGCTCGCTGGACTTGCCGCAGCCCCAGCTCGATCTGGTGCAGAAGGTCCACTCGCTCGGCAAACCCTATGCCGTGATCCTGATGACCGGGCGTCCGCTCACCGCCACTTGGCTCGCGGAGACTTGTCCCGCGATCCTGCTTTCATGGTATGGCGGCACCATGGGCGGACCGGGAATTGCCGATGTCCTGTTCGGCGACGTGAACCCATCCGGCAAACTTCCGGTCACCTTTCCGCGCAGCGTGGGGCAGATCCCCTTGACCTACAATTCCACGCCGACATCTCGCCCCCTCGTCGAAAGCGACAAGTGGACTTCGAAATACACCGACATCAAGAACAGCCCGCTGTGGGCGTTCGGTCATGGGCTGAGCTACACCAGCTTCCAGATTTCCCCGCCGCTGTTAGAAACGCGGACCGTTCCGCGCGACGGGAGCGTTCGCTTCCAAGTCTCGGTGACGAACCAAGGCGAGCGGGACGGCGACGAAGTCGTGCAGGTATATATCCGCGACGAAGTCTCGCTCGTCACACGCCCCGTGAAGGAGCTGAAGGCGTTCAAGCGCGTCTCCGTGCCGGCGGGCAAGAACGTCGTCGTGGACTTCGAGATCCCGGCGAAGGACCTCGGCTGTTGGACGCCGCAAGGGAAATACCTCATCGAGCCAGGAACCTTCACCTTGATGACCGGCGGAAACTCCACCCAGGTGAAAACCGCTAGCTTCAGCCTGGAGTAATCACTTCGCAGGCGCGGGCATCACCAGCGGCATGCCGTCGATGTCCGGCTCGATCTTCCCGCCGTCCTTCACTAACAGCCTCGGCGCAAATCCCGCGGGAGCGCCGAAGACCGACAGCGCGGTCGGGCCCTTGGTATTCACGTAAAAGGCCTCGATCGTGTAGGTGCCCTTCTTGAGCTCGACCTCGCCGAAGAGTTGACCATAGGTGCCCATGCGATCCGGATCCTCGGTGTGCATCGTGTCGCCTTCGATCTGGCCGCGATACGTGGTGTCGCGAACGAAGCGCAACCACTTCTGATCTGCGATGCGCAAGGCGGCGCGGTTGTCGGAGTGAATGCCGATGTGATAGAGGCCGTCGCGCGGGATCACGAGTTCCGCCTGTGCCATCACCACGAACTGGTTCTGACCGCCGGGCGCGTCACCGGGCAGCTCCACAGGGTTCGGAAATTCCACGTCACTCGCCGCACCGGAGTCGATGTAGTTGATCTTCTCCACCCCCTCCACCGTCACCGCCGGGGCGCTGTCGGGAAGCGACATCCCGTCCTTCAGAAACTCCATCGGCTTGGCCCCGGCTGGCAGATCCCTGCGGATCACCGCCCACCCCTTGCTGCCTACGCCAGGCCAGGCAAGGTCACCTGCCGCCTTGTGGCCGGGGACGCGCCACTGGTCGGTCGAGCCATCCAGCGTGTGCTCGCCGGGTGCCGCGAGCATCTGGATCATTCCGTCGAAGATGCGGTTGCCCAGGAACACCTCGACGGTGCTTTCGCCAGCCGGCAAGTCGATCACGCCGATCGCGCAACCGTCGCCCGACTCGCACTCGAAATAGAGCGTCTCGGCATCCAAGGGATCAATGCCACCGAGCCCGGTCGCCGACTTCCATTTGTGGCCGGGAAAGCGCACCGCGAAGTAATCGTCACCGTGGACGTTGATGCTCCAGGTTCCCGGCTTGTCCAGCTTCACCTTGGCCACATGCAGCGCCGCGCAAGGTCCCATGATCATGGGGAAAGCCGGATTGTCCTTAATCTCCGCCCAACCGCCGGCGAAGAAGCTGCCACGCTCGACGTGATAGTTCATTCGCGACAGGCGGTGGACGGCACCTTGGCTCGGAGCCATCGCTTGAAAGTCCCTCACCATCGTCCAGATGCTGAAGGTATCCAGTCCCACCACACTGACCGCCGACCACGGCCCCTCGCCCAGCACCTCTCCTTTCGAAAAATCGACCGACCATTTCTCCGGCAGCACGCGCTCGATCTTGATCGCTCCGGGCACCGGCTCGGGCGAGCGGGTTTCCCATTCGATCATCGACGCGTGCCGGGCCTCCGTCTGGCCATCGGCTCCATTCGGCCAATCCGCCCATCGGCCGGACGATTCCATCGCCACGGCGTCTTCGCCCATCGCGTTGAATTCATTAGGCTCCGGACTGCGCCACGCGCTGAAAGTGGAAGGCTCTCCCGTGAGCCAGCGCCAACCGTTTTCACGATCGCTGCCTGCTTCCTTTGCACCGCGCTTCTCGCTGTCCGTCAGGCCGATCCAGATGTAGTGCCCCTGCACCTTTTGATAAACGAACATGTTCTCCGCCGCGCTGCCAATGCACACGAGATGACCCGCCTTTCCGGTCTTTCCTAGCGGGTCGACGCTGCGCTCGGCCGCCGACTGGGCCTCCGTCCAGCTCATCGGCACGCTCACCGTCTTGTAGAGGTTCCATGTCCCTCCGGGACCGAAAGGCGCGGTGAAGAGCGTGCCGTCCGGCCAGCCTGCCTGTAGCGCGGCGGGAGCAAGGGCAAGACCTGTCAGCAAGAGCGAAAGTCGATTCATAGGTTTGCGGGCGGATGGATGGGTTCCGCCGGCGGACTGATAAGTTCCAAACCGGGTTGATCCATCGAAACAACAACAGCAGACCGCGTGGCCGTGCCAAGAACTCTCTCGGCCAGCATTTCCCGTCAGGTCGCGAAATCGCTCACCTTCCAGCTTTCGGCCGTTTCTGGGCACCGAGGGCCGGTCCTTGATCGGCGGGCAACGAGCCATGCCACTCCACCGCGGCCTTCGAGAGACGCGCGACGATCTCCGGCTGTTTCCCGGCGAGGTCCGTCCCTTCCGCAGGATCCGCGGCCAAATCGTACAACTGGCTTTGCGAGCCGTCATAGTCGCACAGCAGTTTCCAGTTCCCCTCCCTCACCGCGAGGTCGGGTTGGCGGCGGGCCGGTTCGCCAGCGACCTTTCGATCGGGCGGCCGACGCCAGAACACCGGCGCTTTCCGGGACGCCTCGGACTTACCTAACAAAGTCTCCGAAACATCTTCTCCATCGAACGCAACACCCTCCGGTGCGTCCGCATTGGCGAGCTTGAGCAACGACGGGGCAAGGTCGAAGGCGGCGAAAACCGAGCGATCATTCAAGCTGCCGTTCTTGTCCGCCGCGATCCAACCTGGTGCCCACACGATGAGCGGCGAGCGGATCCCACCCTCTAACAAGGTCCCCTTCGACCCGCGGAAAGGCCCCGCAGATCCCGCACCGGGTTCCGGTCCATTGTCGGAGCAGATCAGCACCACGGTATTGTCTCGCAGCTCCGGCGTTGTGCGCAGGTGGTCGAAGAGCTTGCCGAGCTGGCGGTCCATGTTTTCCAAGACGGCCAGGTATTGAGGGCGCTTGCCCTTCTTCCACGACTCCACCGGCGGCCAGAAGGGCGAGTGGACATCGTCCGGCCAGAGATTGATGTAAAAGGGCTTCTTCTCCTTCACCGCCGCGTCGATGAACGGGATCGCCGCATCCACGAACCCGCCGGTGATCTCGGAGCGGAGCATCCAGGTGACCGGCTCACCGAGGCGTTCCGCATCCTGCCAAATCTTTCCGGGCTCCTTGTCGCCGGGCTTGAGGGTCAGCGGCAACAGCTTTGGCCCCATCCCTTCGAAGTTCGTCAGGCTGCGGTCAAAGCCGTAATCAGTGATCGCCGGAGCATCGTCCACATCGCGCTGGCCGCCGAGGTGCCACTTGCCGAAGTGACCGGTGGCATAGCCTTTCTTCTGCAGGGAACGGGCGAGCACCGGAGCCTTCGGATCTAGCCACTGCGCCATGCCCCTGCGTTCGTTGGCAGCGCGGTTCTCTAGGAATGAAGTGATCTTCCAGCGCTGCGGATACTGCCCGGTAGTCAGCGCACAACGCGACGGCGAACAGATCGGCGAATTCACGTAAAACTGCCGGAACCGCAACCCCTCGGAGGCGAGGCGATCAATATGGGGTGTGGTGGCCTCCTTGTTGCCGAAGCACGAAAAGTCCCCCCACCCCATGTCGTCGATCAAGACCACGACGATATTCGGCGGCGACTTCGCGACGGCAAAAGTGGAAAGCAGAAGGAGCAAAAGCAGCGGGCGCAGGATCATGGGCAAAGCGAGCAGACGATTCACTCCTACCATTTTTCAACGGCTCGTCATGTTCCGGATTTCATCGGATCGCCGCGGCGTGACTAACAGGGGATCTGCGCTGATTCCGCACTGCCCTGTCTGCGCCCTCGCCTTCACCCGAAGGCGGGGCGTCTTGCTTTCAGTCAATGCGCCAGTCTTTTCCAAGTCCAAGAGACTGCTTGCCCGCCTGGAAGACGGTGCGCTGCAAGTGCTCCGGACGGATGAAGGGATAGAGCGCCACTTCCGTCGGTGCCAGATCCGCCACGGTGAGCACCGGCAACTGCGGAATTCCGCCCGGTCCGCGGGCATAGGTTGCCCCCTTCTTCTCCAGCATCGCCGTGGCAGAAAAGATCCCGCCTTCATCGCCGACGATGATGTCCAGACGCACGCTATCTTGGGCGCGCAAGGTGAACCACTCCCCATGGAACAAGGAGGCAGCCGGCTTGCCCGGCACGTTGATGGCTCCCAGTGATGCCCGTCCCTCACCGGTGTATCCGACGTCAGAGGCATCGAGCACCACCTTGCCGTCGATTCCGACGACGAGGCAGTTGTCGCCCCAGCCGACCATCCGGTAGGTCCCCGCTTCAGTGACCTTCACGTCATCGGAATAGTGCGCGATCCACGAACCTGCCCCCGCCTCCGGACATTGGAAGGCCTTGCCGGCTTCAACATCGGGGATGCCCTTGAAGGCAAAGGTCTTCGCCACCAGCCGGGTTTGCGAGGTGAAGTGCTTGAACTTGCGTGGCGGTGCCCACCGGCTGCTCTTGGTAAACCCTCTGACGATCTCGGTGAAAACCGGCCGGTTGTAGGCCTTCACTTCGGTAGGCTTTCCTTTCGAGTCGCGCTTGAAGTCATAAAACGTGCCGACCAATCCGTCGCCGCCGGCACCTCCAAATGGATTGGTGGCAATGAACCCGCGACCATAGCCCGGCCCGCTTCCCGGCCCCGTGCCACTCCCGGTTCCCGTGCCGATGCCCGCGCCATGGCCACCACCGGCGCCCGTGCCACTCCCGGCACTCGCCGCTCCAGCCTCCATCGGCGAACTCAATTCCGGTAGTTCCGCAGTCGTGTCCGGCAAGGAGAAGGAGGCAGTGGTACTGGTGGACGAGATCCGCTTGTTGAATTGCGGCGAGGTCACCTGCTGGTGCACCCGTTGCTGGATCCGGTGAGCCACTTGGGAACCTTCGTTGCCGCCTCCTCCGCCCCCACCGGGCACGAACTGGACCGCCTCCGGGGGCGGCTCGATCCAGCGGACGAAAAAGAAAATCGCGAGGATGATAAAGAACGCGTGTAACAGCAGCGACACGGAGATCGCGGAACCACCCAATCTCTGCCACGCACTCCTCCGTCTTTCAGGCGCAACTCCGGTGATCGATGGTGTCAGTGGACTGGGCGCGGGCGGCGACTGGACCGTGGATTCGCGACGCTGCTTGAAAACCATCCCCCGAATCCGCTCCGGCGCGTCGGGCTGATTGACTGACCCGCTCTTGGAAGCCCCTGCCACCCGGGGTGCCTCCGGCACCTGCCCGGAAGCGGCAGGCAATGAACCACGACGGTGAGGAGGTGTATTCATGACAATTTATTCAATCTCGACACCTAACCAACGACAGGAAAAGTCGCAATCTTAGCCTATTTTTCGGCGAAAAGAATCTTTTAGAGCCGCGATCTGACTCCCATCAGGCTCCAACCATATGACATTTTTATCCATTACCCTGACGCCAGAACGGGGTATCGGCACGAAGAGCGGCAGGCTCGCCAGCAGTGTAGGCATAGCCGACGACCGCCCGGAGTCCGCGTCCCGCAGCCTTGACTTTTCTGCCCGGGCGGGAGCCATCTTGTATCTGTGATAACACTCCTCCCCTCCCCGAAACTTGTCGCTTTGTCGCTTATCATCATGGGTGGTCTCGCCCACGGTCAGCTTCCCGCAGAGCCGCTCAAGCTCGAGACGCTGACCACTTCCAAGGGCAAGACCTATAAGAACCTGACCGTTCGCGAGGTCACGCCTTCCAGCATCAAGATCATCCACGAAGGCGGCACTGCCACGCTCCCCTATGAAGAGTTACCCGTGGACCTCCGCAAGATGGTCGGAGGCTTCGATCCAGAGAAGGCGAAGAAACACCGCGCGGAAGAAGACAACAAACTGACCGCGCAGGAAAACCAACTCGAGCGCGAGTTGAGCAAGATCAAGAAAGAGGAGAAGGCAACCCCTTCCACGACGCCCTCGCCATCGAAGGACGCGCCCGCCTCCCCCGAAGCTCCGGGGAAAGCCCCTGCCGACAAGGGCGAACTCACCGCGCGCATCGTGGGTTACAAGACCGGCATCAAGCGGGTCGAGTTCAAGGCGCTGACCAACTGCGCCGCCCAGCTCAGGGTCAACAACGTGGTGCCCGACGGCCACACCGAAACCTTCGACGTGACCGCGAAGGTCCCCTTCACCCGCGAAGTCTGGGTTTACAACGACTACACCAGCGAGCTGCACACCCCGCAGGGCAAGCAGCTCGATAGTGAAGACAGCCGGCAGAAAACCGACACCGGCCGGTTTACCCCGACCAAGCTGAAATAGCAGCCGGGCGGATGGGCCGCCCCCTTACTGCTCGCGGGCGACGTGCCGTGCGACCAAAGCCGCACCGACCGCCTGCGACAGCTCGCCGAGCGTCGCCGGGACGATGCGCAGCGTCTTCTGCTGGGTGGGCCAGAGGTACTTGAGCGCGGTCTCGCGGATGCCGCCGAGGTAGCGCTCGCGGAATTCGACGGTGGTCGAATCGGGATCGATCAATCCGCCGCCGATGACGAAGCAACCGGGATCCACCGCCATCGAAAGCTCCGCGACCAGCAAGCCCATCGCCTTCGCCTGTAGATCGAACAGCTCCAGCGCCAGCGCGTCGCCTTCCTGAGCCAGACCGCGCAGCTTCAGCACCCGCTCCTTCTTGCCGAGGGAGGGATCGGCCAGCACGTGGCCGGGATAGCGAGGAAGGGCACGCTCCAGCAATCCCGGCAGGCCGGCGAGGCTGGTGTACATCTCGTAGCATCCCCAGTCCCGCCCGCAACCGCAGGTCAGGGCATCCGCACCGAGCAAATGGAGGGGCACGGCCAAGTGACCGGCCTCCATGCCTGCCAGCGTATCGCCATCGAGGGGCACGCCAGCGACATCGACATAGGCACCTCCAAGACCGGAGCCAGGGGCGAGCATCACCACGCTGCACGGGTCATTGCCGCGGGCGCGATGCGCTTCGGCGACGCCGCCGAGGTTGCCATCATTGCCCAAGGCAAGGGGCAGGATTTGGCCGGACTCACGCTCCAGCGCGACACGCAAGTCGTTCTCCACATTCCAGCCGTCAAACTCGGCGGGCAGGTTCGGCGAGGTATCGAGCACGCCATAGCTGCGGCGCGGCCCGGGCACGGCAAGCCCGACGCCTTCCACTTGCGACCACGCCAAGCCGTGTTGCGCGAGGAACTCGTTGATCGCGCCTATCCAGGCGGCGATCACCGCGGCAGTACCGCCTTCGGAGCAGGTGGGTCGCTGGAGCAGATCGCTGGGAAAGATCGAGCCGTCGCTTCGCACCGCCGCGATTTTCGACGTGGTCGCTCCGCTATCGATGCCGATGAAAATAGGGTCGCTCATGGGTAGGTTAGGTCGCCGCGACGCTAGGGAGCATCCCGCCGCCGAACAAGCCCGCCGCAGGCGAAATCCTGGCATCGCACCGGCCCCTCGGACGAGTTCCGGATGCGGCCGTTCCTAGCGCTGGTAACACTGCTTGCCTCAAGTCATCCATCCTGATGTCTTCCCCGCGGTCACATCATTGCTATCCTGTTTTCCCAACCATGAAATCACGCCTCGCACTTTACCCGCTCGCCGCTTGCATCGCCTTCACTCAGGTAAGTTGTGTCGTCGGCACCCGTGAGATCGCGATCGACGTCCCGCAAGGAAGTCGCCCCGGCGGACGCGGTGCGGCAACGATCGGCAAGGTCAGCGACTCCCGCCAATTCCAGAACAATCCCACCGATCCTTCGACTCCCTCGGTCGATGGAGATGCCTCGTCCATGAGCGCCGCGCAACGGAGCCGCTATGTCGGCCGCCAGCGGAACACTTATGGCAAGGGCATGGGCGATGTCGCTCTGGGCGGCTCGGCCACCGTGCCGGAGAAGGCCAAGGAGATCGTCGCGGAGGCACTGTCCCGCGAAGGCTACCAGGTTGGCAACGGAGGCAACTCCGTCAGCGTGGATGTGAAGAAATTCTGGGGCTGGATGACCCCCGGCATGTGGGCCATCTCCCTGGAAGCCCGGATCGAAACCGTCGTCACCGTCGGCGGCAAGAGCGTGCGCGCAGAGGGCTACGGAAAGAATCTCTGCCAGACCGCCACCTCCGGCAATTGGGAGGAAGCCTACCGGCGCGCCGTGGAAGACTTGATCTCCAAGATCCAAGCCAAGCTCTGAGTCATTTCGAAGGACAACTCGCGAGGCGTCCCGCAGGTCTTCTGCGGCGACGCCTCGTCGATGCCTTGCAGACGGCCGTAGAACGGCGACGCTCTCACCAATTCGCGTGATCCGGAATGGCGTGGTCAGGATCGCTGCAGGTGCAGGCCAGCTTTCCGATCGCCGGAATGCCCTTCGCGTAGGTATAGGTCGCCCCGGGGATGCAGAGCGGGCGCGCATCGAGATGATTGCCGAAGATCTGGTCCCACGGAATCGGCGTGCCGGGCTTGAGCTCATTCATGTTCTGATGGGCGCGCACGGCCTGCTGGACATTGCGGCAGTTGATGACGCACGCAGCGCGGTCGGAGCCCTTCTTCCACGCCCGGGCACCGACGAACAGGGTGCTGGTGGCGGTGAGCACGGGCAAGGTCGATCCGAGATCCATCTCCGCGGCAAAGGGGAGCTCGGCGGTGAAAGCGGTGCCGTCCTTCTCATGCGCCACGCACAGCGAATACGAGCGCGGCTGTAGATACTCCGTCGCCTTCACGATGAACTCGGCACCCTCCTCCTTGCTCTGCTTGGCCGCCTGACGGATCAGCCAACCCAGCACCACCGGCACTTGCGGGGAGGCGTAGACCAGCAGATTGCCTCCCTGCGGGAAATGATTGGTGGCGGCCTGGTACTCCTTCCAACCGGCAAGCTTCATCGCGGCGGTGTCCACGAACTTGAGATAGTCACTCCGGCTGGCAACCGTGACCGTGCCGGCGTCATCGAAAAGCACCAGGCCTTTGGTCTCCATGCCGATCGCTGGCAGCGGAAGCTCCCAACCCTTGCGAGTGCCGATCGCGGAAGGCTTGCCGAGAGCTTTCTCAATCTCTGGAAGCAACATCGTGAGAAGATCCTTTCCGCCATCGATGCGAAGGAAGTAGTCCACCGGCTTCGGCACCACCGGCTTGTCCGCCCATGAGGAAACGTCCACGGCCAGGATCACGTGGAGGTTGGCCTTTTCCATGAGCCCCTGAACCGTATAGCCAGTCGGCGCTTTCACCTCCAAGAACTGGCCGGCGGCGGCGGGATTGCCGGCAGCCGTGCAGATCCGGGTGATCAGCTCCGGTAGAAATGACGCATCCAGACGGGTTTCCACCACCAGGTCAGTGGCAGCAGGAATCAGCGCGGGACTCTGGAAAGGGAAAGGCTCCTTACCCACCAGCCTGGAAAGGCCCTGAGGTCCATCCGGCAGGTAGTCGTATCCGCGCATCAACCACGCATCATCATCCTTGATCACACTTCGGCCGGAGGCAGCGGCCGCCGCGAGACCGGAGGCATCGACCATCGCCGCGGGATTGATGCTCGCTTGGACCTGCCGATCGGGCACCGCGGCGAGAACCGCTTTGAGCACCTCGATAAAGATATCCCGGCGGCCTTCGTGATCTTGGAACTGGATCATCTTCCCCCCGACATCGAGGCGGCCGATCACCTTGGCAAAGTGCGGTGAACCGCCATTTCCAGCCGTGGCAAAAGCCTCGCGCGATGTATCCAGATCGAGTTGCGGTTGCGTAGGAACCGTCTCGCTCGCCACCACCTCGGGAGACGCTGTCGCGCCCGCCGCGGATTTCAGCCGATCACATCCGGACAAAAGGCTGGCGGCGAGGACGGCGGCAACCGCGGGACATTTTAAAAATATCATGAACTCTTGATATTTTTACTTTTCCGCGGAGTCAAGCCATGTCCCCACGAGCTCCACTCTCTCCCACCAACATCGGACCTCTCAATTCACCATTCGCACGCGGGATATCGATCAGTAGCCGCCCCCATCCGACCCGCGTCCGAGGTCGGACAATCCCTGCAACTCGTGCATTTTACAGCTATCCAAACATTCATTAATTCCAAAATTTCAACTTGATTATTAGTAAATTTTAAATAGATCCCGGGGCGCGGGTTCCCCACTTCCTCCCCACCCGCTGTTGCATTCACTCCACCCCAGAACATGAAAACGATCCCCCTTGCGGGTGCTCTGAAGGGCACCGCCATGGCCACGCTTGTCGCGTGCTCAGCCACCAATGCCGCCACGGTATTCACCGAGAACTTCCCAACGACGACCGTTCTCGCCGACAAACCGAACTCCTACCTGGGCGGCTACTACGGCTCCCATCTGAGCTTCGGCGAATGGGTCCGCTCCGGTCCCACCATCACCTTGCCTTCCGAAAGCCTGCAGGTCTCCAGCGACAGCGGCTTCCGCAGCGCAGCGGTCCTGCTCTCCCCCACCCTTTTTCCATCGGCCGGGAACTACAAGGTGACCTTCGACATCACCACGTACTCTGGCGACGCGAATGACACTGCCACTGTGAGCGTGTGGTCAGGTTCCGGCTACGATCTCACCCATTCCAGCGGAAGCGCCCTCATCCTGAATTCACAGACCGGCCAGTTGCAGGCCTTGGGCAGCGCGTCATCAAGCCTGCTGGCCTCCTCCACCTATTCGGCCGCTGGCAACGCCATCACCCTGGATTTCAGCTACGATGGCTCTAGTACCATCGCACTCTTCTTCGCCGCGACCACCGGCGGCTATCCATTCCCTACCGTCCGCTACGACAACGTGAGCATCTCCAACGCCACTGTCGTGCCGGAGCCGACCGCTGTCGCGGTGCTGTCATTCGCCTTGGCTGGAGGGTTGCTCCGCCGCCGCCGCTCCGCCTGAAACTAGGTCCGCAAGGGACGGCTCCATCATACCTGGGCGATCCGCGCCTCGACGACGCTGACCGGCGATGCCGTGGGCACCACCCGCTTCAATTGCAGGCCGGCCTTGGCAAGGAGCGCGGCGTATTCCGGTTCCGTGCGTTCCTGTCCGCCCGGGCCGACGAGCATCATCATGTCGAGCATCTTGCCAGGATGGGGAGTATTCCCGGCAGGCAAAACCATTTCGATGAGCAGCAAGCGGCTGCCAGGATGCATCGCGCGGCGACAGTGACCGAGGATCGTGAGGCACTGCTCCTCCGACCAATCGTGAATGATGTGTGAGAGCAGATACGCATCAGCACCGGCCGGGACGTCGTCGAAGAAACTGCCGGATTCAATCAGGATCCGATCCGTCAGCCCCCGCGCCGCGATCAGCGCGGGAGCGTCGAGAACCACATGGGGAAGATCATAGAGAACGCCCTGTGAGTTGGGATAGCGCTGGAGGATCGTGGTGAGCAAATCTCCCGTTGCGCCGCCGATGTCCACGATCGTCCCCAGCCCGCTGAAATCATACGCCGCGATCACCGCCGGGGGTTCGCCACCGTGGATGCCGACCATGGTCTCGCTGAATAGCGAGGCCTCTTCCGGCCGCTGAGCCAGCCAATCGAAGATCGGCATGCCGAACAGCTTTTCGAAGCCGCTTTCCCCGGTCGCCAGTGAATGCGGCAACTGCGCGAATCCCTGTACCCACGACTCGCTCGCCACCGTCAGGATCGTGGCCCGTGCCGCGCCCGGCGCACCGGTCTTGAGCGCTTCACCGAGCGGCGTCAGTGCGAACCTGCTGCTTCCATCTTCTTCGAGAATGCCGAGGCTCGCGAGCGTGCGCATCAGCCGATAAAGCGATGGCGCATGGGTGCCGGTTGCCTCCGCCAATGCCACTGCGCCTTGCGGTCCTCCGGCCAGATGATCGGCGATTCCCAGCTTCGCGGCGGCATGCACCACGTGGGACACCCAGTGGGCCATCGCCATCTGGACGAGTTGCGCGTGAGGAGGTGGGGCGTCGCTTTGTTGGGGGACGTTCATGCGGGTCGCATTCTAAAAAGCGGTGATCGAAATTGGCGAGCTTTCAGATGCAGGGGTCTTGCCTGCCCAAACAAAAAGAAGCCACTCCCCGCAGGGAATGGCTTCTTCGCCGAATACCAAATACCGGTTAGAAATTGAACCGGATGCCAGCACCCACGCCGACGTCGTCGAGATCATCGATGTTCGCGCCGAACAGGCTGATGTCGTCCATCCACAAATAACGCGCGCCCGCGTAAATTTCGAAGTTCGGTGTGACGTTGTACACCAGGCCGGCGAAGGCCTGCGCGGTGAAAACCCACTCGTCATCGCTCACCAAACCTGCACTGACGTCCACGCTCGAAGCGCCGAGGCCAGCACCGACGTAAAGGCCGAAGGCGTCGGTGAACATGTACTCATACTTGTAGTTGAGAGTGATCGGCACGATGTCCACATCCGCAGAAACAAAGGGAAGCAAGAAGGATGGTTCTTGCTCCTGACCCAGCCAACCCGATTCCAGGAACAAGGAAGATCCATTGCCAAAATCATAGCCGAGGTGGGCGTTGTAGAACGGCTCTTCCGAATCGACCATGTAGTCGACCCCGCCGCCCAAGTACCAGCCTTGATGCTGGGTCGTCGTCATCGGCGCCTGATAGGACTGTGTAGTGGTGGTTTCGGCTTCGCCCGCTTGGAGTCCAGACGGGACGGCGAGGGCGAGGGTCGTTGCGAGCAGTGTGTGGTATTTCATAGCATTGGTTACTTTTAGGAGATTGTTTATTTCGTCAAGTTGTGATGCAAGCGCTTTGCGTCATCATGTGCAAAATGCAAGTTTTACATCAAAATGTAATCCTATGCAAATCGCACTTATTCCTTAACGCAATTGCGGCTCTAAACTGATAATAAGTCACCCATGGCACCCACTCGGGCGGCTGGGTGGACCCAAGAGCCCGACCGGCTGGAGGCCAACCGGTCTCATTCCGGGCATTCATTCGTCCACCACGATCCTCACCGACGGAATTTGAATCGAGTCCACTACCTTGTAGCTCTTGTCGACGGCAATGACGTTGCCACCGGCCACGTAGTAGCGCACCTCAGCGGGCGGCGCTGGAAGGACGCCGACGAGATCCGAGGGAGCTTCCACCAGATAAGGGCGTTCCTTTTCCGTGATCACCACGCCGCGAGCGATCGTCTTGGTTCGCCATGTCGCCGGCATCTCCTTTACCCTGACCTTGGTCACCCATGCCGGCGGCAGTCCGTATTGAGCCGATTTGTGGGGCTCGAAATACTTCACCACCTTGGTTCGCGCTTCCGGCGAGAAGGTCGTCGTGGTTGTCGTCGTCTTCTCGGTAACGGACCCGTCGGCGTGCTCCTGCACCTCGGTCGTCTCCCGCGTCTCCGTCACTTGGGCCGAAAGCGGGATGATCGATCCCAAGGCGGCCACTCCCATCGCAGCGAATGTTGTTTTCATGGTTGTCGGTATCGTTCGGTTCTCCGGCCTGAATCGCGTGCCACTGCTGAACCGGCGCGGACGGGCAGGCCTTTTGCAGAACCCATGCCTCGCAGATTCGCCTCACCTGGCTGCCCGCGGAATGCTTCGTAAACCGCTGAAATTCCTGAACCTTGAAGGATCCGGGAGATCGCATGAGTAGCGCTCGCCGACTTTCTGGCTCTGGTCCCAAGGCAACCGCGCAAATCAAATTGCAGAGCCTGGTTGCAAATTGAGATGGATCTTATCGCCTCGGGAGCAGGCAGGCCGACCGCTTCCACTGATCTGGAATTTGACATCCCGATGGATGGATTTTTTGATTACGATCCATGGAAGCCCCCGCGTCAAACAGCAGCAGTTCACGCGACGGCGCCCTACCTCCCCTCCGCCATGAAAGCCTGTCCGCTCTTGTTTTTGGTCCTCTCGGCCCGCTGTTTCGGCGGCACCCTTTTGATCGAGCCCGAAGCTCTCCCGGACCTCATCGAGCATGAGATCCTTCCCGACGCCGTCATCGACCGCGGCTTCTACCCTGCTCACGCGCCACCCGGCGTCTATACCCAGCAGCAGATCGATGCCGCGCTCGCCGGCCTTGCTCCCATGGAAAAGGGCATCCTTTGGTCCAGTACGGAACACCGGAGCGTCGGCGACACGCTGGCCTCGACCACCACGGTGGTGGATCCGAATGGAGCGCTCCACGGCGTGGACTTCACCGGCGATCCTTTCGATCATGAAAGTTGGCTCGTCCCCGGTGCTCCGGATCTCACGGTCGATGTTCGCCATTGGTCCACCCGCCTGCGAACCAGCCGCAACTTCACCGAACGGGAATATGTCCTCAAGCCACGGGCTGGCTCCGGGGGACCCATCGGCTCGACCGTGGACATCAGTAGCTGGACCCAAACACTTGCCACCGACCTCGTCGAAGCTGCCGCGCCGGTCCTGAAATATAGCCCCTCCACCGTTCCCTTCTTCATTCCCACGGAGCTGGTCCAGCAGGCACTCGCAGGAGCCACGCCCGGGCAGGAGGTTCCGCTCGCCACCGGCTATGGCGTCCTGCCGCTCGGCATCGGAGAAGGCGAAACCACGGAGACGGTTTACGCCTACGACGTGGAGTTGTTCGTGGACTACATCGGGGACCCTGACGACTATTTCACGTGGATCGCCATTGGCGACAGCAGTATTCAGGTCTCCGCTCACTTGATCACGGAACAAGGTCAGCGCTTCCTCGATCAATCCACGGAGTATCGGCTGGTCGTGCCGGACGGGACCGGACAGATCATCCAGAATCCCAAGATCACCGTCGTCACCGAGGTAACCGATACCACGGGAACCTGGGACAAGAACTACTTCACCCCCGGCAATGTCCCGCCCGAAGTCGAACCCTCAGACGCCGCCGTGCTGGCGACCAAGGTGACGGCAGGCACGGCCGGCATGGCCCTGCATACGACGGTGGACACACCCGGCACTACCGAGCGCACGGTCGTGGAAAGCATCGATGCCCACGGTGCCGTCGCCGGCGTCGATTACTCAGGCAACCCGGCCAATCCCGCGACGTGGACCGCCCTGACCCCGAATGATGTCGTAGCGGACCGTTTGGAAACCGTCACGCTGACAACCGGAACAGAAGCGGAGCATCGCGTGCACGTCCTCTACCGGGAAGCATCGAGCGATCCAGGGCAGACCGGCCAATTGCACCGCGTGGAGAATGCCGTGGTCGGGCGCGACATCGTGCGGGTGACCCGGCGTTACCTGAACCGTCCCCTTGATCTGGAAGAAGACCTTCCCGAAGGCCTCAGCCCGCATGATATCCAGCAGGCTCTTGCGTGGGCCGATCCCGGCGAGACGGTCGTCGCTGGCCAGACCCGCGTGCGCACCCTCCGCTCCACGCAGACCACCCCGCTGCCGGACATCATCGACACCAACGGCTGGACCTACGGCACCGATTTCACCGGCGATCCCGGCGACATGAACACGTGGCAAGCAGCGGGTCCCAGCGATGTCTATATCGACATTTACCATCCGGTGAGCCGCACCCGGGACTACGATGAGGTGGTCACCAATCACCTCGTCATCGCCCCGAACTCCCCACCAGTAAACCAGCCGGCCCTCACGGTGCTCTCAACCGATCCCGGTCCGCCCCGTGGCCTGCACGTGACGTGGAGTCCGCCCTTCGGAATGGAGTTCGAGGTGGAGACGAGCAATGACCTCAGCCTCTTCACGCCGGTGCCCGGACTCTACAAGGCCGATGGCCGGCAACTCCGCCACAGCGGCTTCTTCAGCCCGGCCCAGCCCGCGGGGTTCCTGCGGGTCAAGCGACGGTGACCCGGAGCCCGCGGACCCAGCCATCACCCTGCCGGATACCCCCGTTCCAAAAAGTCGATTGGGCGAAACGGCCGGGATCGTGAAGAGTGCCGGGGTCAAACCGCCGTCCGGACCCTCGTCATGGAACTCTACCAACTCCGCACCTTTCTCACGATCGCCGAAGAGGGCAATCTGACCCGCGCCGCGGAGAAGCTCTTCACCAGCCAGCCGGCGGTCAGCGCCCAGGTCAAGCAGCTCGAGGAGGAACTCGGCGTGAAGCTCTTCGAGCGCAGCGCCCGCGGCATGGCGCTGACCCGCGAGGGTCTGCTGCTACAAGAGAAAGCCCGCCGGATCGTGGAGGCTGCTCGCGATTTCAAACATAGCGCGGAGCACCTCCGCGACACCGTTTCCGGTGAACTCGTGATCGGCCTCAACAACCGGCCCGAAGTGCTCAAGATTGTCGAGGTCCTCGGAGCCCTCACCGCTGCCCATCCCGAACTCAGCTACGGTCTGGTCAATGGCAGCAGTGGCACGATCCTCGAGGGAATCGACGACGGCTCGATCTCCATCGGCTTCTTCGAGGGCACCTGCGAGCATCCGCGGATCGAGTGGCACGCGCTGGAAGCCGTCGAACTCTGCATCGCCGCGCCCGCTGTCTGGGCTCGCGAACTGGCCTCGCCCGATTGGAAACTGCTGGAGACCAAGCCGTGGATCTTCGTGTCCCGCGCCTGCTCCTATTTCCGCGCCATCGAGTCGATCTGCGCCGACCAGGGACTTCGCCTGCAACAACGCTTCCGGGTGGATGAATGCCTCACCGTCCTGAACATGGTCGCGGAAGGACTCGGCCTCACGCTCGCTGCCGTCAGTCACATCGAGTCGCCGGAGTTCCGCGGCCGCGTTGTCGCGCTCCCTCACTTCCGCACCACGGTAAATCTCTGCGTCGGCTACCTCAGGGAAAACGCCGACCGTCCGGCCATCGCCGCGGCCCGCGAAGTCATCCTCGGCCTGTGGGAGAAAGAGCCCGAAAGCCTCAATCCACCGGCTTGGGAGCGTGCTCTCCGCACGCCCCGCCCGAAAGGCCGGAGCCATCGCTGACCATCCCGGGAGCGACGGTCTTCAGACCGGTCCGAAGAGCTCCTCGTTGCCGTCCTCGGACCCGCGCAACCGAAACTCCGCCCCAAGGGGAATGAAATTCCGCACCCCGACATCTTCCGCCCGGACCCCGATCCGGAGCCAATCTAACAGATCAACCCTTCAAGTCATGCAAATCTCCCTGAAACGCCGGGAGGTCAGATCATTCGATCTCGCCGCATACGATCGTCTCCGGCTCACCACCCGCGATGGCATCGCCTGGGCCACCTTGGAAGGCTCTGCGAATGACCATGCACTCGCCGCCTCCAGCCCGATCACCTTCGCCGGCCCCGGTCGAGTCGTCATCGAGTCCCTCGAAAGCGACATGACCGTCCGGGCCGAATTCCTCGGAATCCCGGCTCGCAAAGAGGTCCTTCTCGCAACCCACTGACTTCCGCGAAGCGCCCCGCAACAAAAAGGCCCGCCTTGACGGCGAGCCCCATGATTACGCTCTTCCTGCCGGTGACTCAGGACTTGTCGTCTTTGCCGGCGCCGGTGGCGGCTTGCGCATCCTTCTGGATCTTCTTGAAGACGCGCTCATCTTCAGCGAATTGCTTGTAACAGGCTGCCGCGAGCAGCTTCTCATTGCTGGGATCCACGATCATCACGATGGGGATCGCATTGCCGACCTTGGAAACTGCTTCCGTCAGCGGCCCGCGCAGCGACGCCGGGGCGTGATTCGTGTCCTTGCCCTGGCCGAAGACCAGCACTACGTCCTTATTCGACTTGTAGGCCTTCATCGCGGCTTCCGTGCCGGCCTGGCACTTCGGGCAGGTGGTTTCGAGATCGCTCCACATGTAAACGATCAGTTTCTTTTCAGAGACCGCCGATGATTTCGCTTCGGCATATTTTTCCGCGGAGACAACTCCCCGCGGCAGCTTCGGCGCCTTGTCGGCCGCAGGACAGATGGCGATGGTGGCCCCGCAGAGCATCACAGTGAGAAGCGCTTTCATAGGGCGCTCGTATCGCAGACGGGTCCGCAAGGGTCAAGCGGGCAAATCCGGGGAGGGCCCGAGGAATTTCACACAGCACTTCCCCGAATCGATCCACCTCCCCGGTGAAAATCGGCAGAATCGGCAGGCCGCCAGAGGCGCCGGCAAAGCGGCCTAAGATCCTGCGAAGTCGTCATCGCCACCTTCGAGTGGAGCAGCTTGAAGAAGCTCGGCAAGATCCCTGACAGCGACGTGCTGGTCATCGTGCCGTCACAACTCTTGTCCGTCGGATCGGAGAAGTCAGCCTCGAAGGTGAAGTAGGCAGGGTACTTGAAGACCAATTCCTGATAGGGAAACACCCGGTGATCCCCGGCTTGCAAGACCGCCTGCGCTTTCCCGGCCGCCCCCTCGACCTCGAACGGCTTCCCTTCCGAAATCTGATATGAGCGTTCGCCGATCTTGAGGGTGTAGTGAAGCGTTGGCTCGACACTCTCGTCGGCACGGAGCCCGTGCGAGGAAAGCAACAGCAGAATGGGAAGCAGGATCTTCATTTCGATGGAGAAGTTATGGGCGTGTCGGCTCGGGGGACGAAAACCTGAACCGGTGGATGGCGGTGATCGTCCACTAGGAGGCTACTCCCTGATGAATGGGATTTCCAGAAATCCCGGCTCCCTTGAGGAATTGGGATCTTGAGTCGGCTGCGCGGCGTTGTTAGAAAGGGATGCTTTCGCTTTCGATAGCATCCCCCCTACACGCCTTGACGAGCTTCCCCCCGCTCATGAAAAGATCCCTCGTTCTCTCCGCCGCCTTGCTTGCGGCACTACTCGAGCACGGTCACGCCCAGACCTTGACCCCGGATTGGGGAATGGCCGCCTCCGCGCAAGTGGCCGGTCTGCGGAACGGCGGGCTGAGCTTCATTCCCTACAATACCGTGGACGGGCACGGAGGCTTCGGAGCGAATGCCGATACCGCCACCGTGACCGAATCGAGGGGAACGGCAACCGCCGCCGGACAGTTCGGCACCACCGGCGACATCGGGCTACCCACGCTCTCCGCTTCGGCGACCAGCAACCCGGGGACCAACAGTGCCGCTGGCTGGGTGACAGCCATCGACGCCTACACCTATCTCGGCAGCGGGCCGAAGACCTTCTTCCTGGATGTCGTTCTGGACGGGAGCTTCACCGATGCCGGCGGATTCACCGAAGGCTTTGCGGGAAGCGTTTCGATCTGGTCCGAAACGCCCCGCGGCGAAGCTGACCCGCTGCCCGCGCCTGACGCCTATTTTCCGGCCTACCTCGAACGATTCGGCCCGACCTCCTACCAATACCACGAGGCGGGCGGCGAGGTCACTTACCTGCTGCTGGCCGGGACCGAGCTCAGCGCGGGAGGAATCACGCCGGACGACGATGCCTTCACGGGCACCCTGAGCTGGACGATGAATCCGGGCGACACCGTTCATCTAGGCGCCCGCCTCGCCGCGGAAGCCTATGGGACGAATGCCTCGCAATCGATCGGCTCGCTGACGATGGCGTTGCGCGATACCGCCGGGCTCTCGGCGGCCTCCGCTGCGGCCGTCCCGGAGCCCTCTGCCGTGCTTCTCGGGAGTATCGGGCTCGCCGGCTTGCTCGTGATCCGGCGAGGAAAGGGCTGCCACTCTCGCTGACGAAGCGGTCCTCTTGCGTTAGCAACCAATCGCCAACCCCGCTAAAGATTGAAAGGGAGGGACGTTTCCGTCCCTCCCCTTTTTGCTATGGACGCGACGCCGCCAGCGCCGCTGTACCGCGGTTACTCGCCGCGGACTCGCATGAAGGCCTTGTCACCGGTGGCCGGCACGGTCCACTCGACCGGCTCCCCGGTGGGGGCGAAAGGGAGGATGCCAAGTTGGTTCGTGCTTTCGAGTTGGAGGCGCAGCTTGAAGACGCCGCCTTCCGGCTCGATGAGGAATTGCCCGAGGTTCACATCGATCAGTTGCTCCCGAGCGAAGTAGCCGAAGAGCCCGGCATTCTGCAGGATGGAATCCGCCACCGGCTGATCGCTGACCGCCGGGCGCGTGCCGATCTGCTTCTCGATTGCATCGGAAATCCCATCGCCATCGCTGTCGGTGCCGTAGGGATTGGCGCGCAGCGTGACGAATTCCTCGCGGTTGTTGATCCCGTCGTTGTCGCTGTCGAGCTCGGGGTCGAAGTAGTCCGCCTTGCCATTGTCGTTGGTGTCGGCGGGCTGAAACCACTCGAAGTCGAACTCGAAGGTCTGGTCGGCTTCCGCGCGGAAGTCATTATAGATCGGCGAATAGCTCTTCACTTCCACGCGGCCGTCGGGATTCACGATCAGCAAGCGCAGGTAGCCGTTGCCACCGAGCGGCGAGAGGAACTGGTAGTTCGCCAGCATCTGATGAACCTGCTGACCGGCGGTGTTGGCGTCGGTGCGGAAGCCGGTACCATCGCCGAGCACGTGGCCATTCACCGTCAGGACGAAGTTGTGCTTCTTCACGAGCTTCTGCCAGAGCTGCTCGCCGTCATTGACGCCGCCAGGCGTGTTGTAGGCATGCGGATTGTAGGCCTGCGGGTTGACCGGGTCGGTGTGGTCGTAGCGCAGGTCGTTGTTGTTCATGAAGGCGTGGGTCACGAGGATCGCCTTCTTGTCGGGATGCTGGGCGAGGATGGAATCCGCCCACTCGATGGTGCTTTCGCGCGGTCCCCACTCGAGGCACATCACGATCCAGTCGTAGCCGCCGGCCTGGAAGAAGTGGTAGCTGTTGTCCATTTCCCCCTCGACCATCGCGCCGCCGAAGTTCGGGCGGGCGGAGTAGTCATCGTAGAGGAAATAGTCATTCATGAACGTGTCCCGGGTAGAGGCATTGCCGCTCGGACCGTAGTCATGGTTCCCGGGAACGAAGGCATACGGGATGTGACCGTCGAGCAGCGCCATCGATTCGCGCGCGGCCTTCCACTCGGGCTGTGAGTTGACATTGACGATGTCGCCGAGGTGAAGCGCCATGCGGATGTTGTAGCGGTTCGCATTGTCGCGCAGCCACGCCGTCTGGGCGGAGAAGACGCCGGGGCGATTCTGCGAATAGATCTGGGTATCCGGAAGCAGCGCGATGGTCCACGCGCCTTCCGCGATCTCGGAGTCGCCAGGCTGTGGAGTCACCATGATCGGCGGTGCCTCGCGGTCGCGGACCTTGCGGGTGTGCGTGTAGAGGTTGTCGAAGAAGGCCTCGTTGAACTGGCCATAGGCGGCGTCTGCCTGCTCTGCACCGGTGGAAGCGCTAATGATCTTGTCCGGAGCCATCGCGGCGAGCAGGAGCTGGCCCTGGCCGTAGGCGCCCTCCATCAACCCGGGGAAGCGGGCACGCGCATCGCCGGCGAGGATCACCTCGAAACCGGCGAAGGACGAGAAGGCTTCCCAAATGACATCGTCCAGATGGGGCGTGATGTGCGGCTGGGTGTAAAAGATCTTGCCCCCGGCATTGGTCGGAAAGCCCTGGATCATCGGGTGCGTTGGCGAAAGGATGAAGGCCTCCGCAAAGTCGGTATCCACGCGCGCGGCATTCTGCGTGTCCGGCAGGAAGACGGGCTGCACCTCGGTCTGATCCGCCTGTGCGAGCTGGACGAGATAGCCGCAGCGGTCCACGTAATCGTCCAGGATCTCTCCATAGGTGGCCATGTAGGTCGCGTATCGTGGATCCTGGCTGACGAAGGAGCCGAAGACGATGAGGTCCACGTCATCTTGCGGATTATCGGAGAACTCGAAGGGCGGCCGGTCAAGCGGCAGCGGCATCACGTGGAAGCCGGCGCGGCGGAGCGATTCGCCGGCACCGACATGGCCGCTGAAGCCATCCGCGGCTTCCCAGACATAGGCAGTGAGGCCGTCGGGATTGGCGGGGTTCGGCTCGGCGGCGGGGTTCGGCGTCTGGCCAGCAAAGGACCAATCGACCTGCTGGGGATCCGGTGCGACGGGTTCGGAAGGATCGCGACCTACCACTTCCAGCACCCCGATGCCTCCGAACTCGGTGGACGTGGAGGCGGCGGCCAAGGTGATTTCAATCCTCCCCAAGGCATCGGGGACCATGCTGGAAACGGAAGCGACACGATTCCGATTGCCGATGGCTTCCAGCGATGTCGTCGCGGTGGTGGCTCCCGCCACGGTGTAGTTGGTCAAGAACACCTGGGGAGCCACACGATTGCTGGAGACGAAGAACTTGAAGTCATACACGCGTGCCGCATTCAGGCCGCTGACCAGGATCTTGGCCGTAGTATTGGTGGTCTTGTTGACGTAGGCGAAGTCGGTGGTGGCATTCGGCACGTAGATGGTTTCACCGCCGAGCGAGTTCGTGGATACGGCGCTGAAGGCATCGGTCACCGCGATGGTGAGGCCAGAGGGAGCACCATGGTCATTGACGATGGCGTTGTTCGTCTGGAGACCGACACCGGGAAGATTGTTCCAGTGCTGGGCAAAGATGTCTGGGCTGGCGGTCGTCTCCGTGGCTTGGCCGAAGTCGACAAGGATCCGCTCGGCGGCGGAGAGCGTGGCCGCGGGCATGATCGCGGCCGTCAGAAGCAGGTAGCGTGGTTTCATGGGAATGAAAATGGAGCGCCGGGAGGAAGCGGATTCCGATGCTGGCGATCCGCCTCATGCGGAGCCGACACTTCATCCATCCCCAACTCGGAACCACGCCGCCACGACCTGACCGTGACAATTCCGTGAACGCATTCCGCACGATGCAGCGCCAGCTCCCGGTCGCCAACAAAGCGGACCTCAGCCTTACCGCACTCTCACCTCACCCGGAATTTTCAAGCAGCTTCCCGACTCACGGCGATCCACCTTTCATTGCGTGCAGGAATCCACGGTGTGCCACGGTGTCGTGAAAGAGACCGACTCGGAACCCGAGGTCCGTCAGCACACCACCCAGCTCCATCGGCGTGTAGCATTTCCCCTGGGTGATGTTCATGAGCAGCGCCGAGTATTCCGCCACTGCCACCGGCCCGGACTTGTCATCGCGAATGAAGGCGTCGTGGATCACCAGCAGGCCGTCGGGCGCCAGAGCCTTTGCCGCCCTCTCCAGTAGCAGACGAACCTCCGGGAAATCCCAGTCGTGCAGGACATTCGACAGCAGGATGATCTCCGATTGCGGCCAGTCATTCGCGAACATGTCCGCGGTGATCACCTCCACCTTCTCTTCGAGTCCGTGGCGCGCGATCTCCGAACGAGTGATGACATCCACCGGTGACTGCTCCAGCACGCTCGCCCGCAATTGCGGATGGTGAGCGACAAGCGTGGACGAATAGATCCCAGAACCACCGCCGACATCCAGCAGCGTGCGACGCGGGCCTAACAGCGGCGTCAGTTCCCGGGCCAGCGCTTGACCGAAGACGAGACCGCGGGAGTTCATCAACTCGGTGAATTCGCGGGCGAACTCGGGATCGAGCATCGACTCGTGCCAGCCCTTACCATCGCTCTTCGCCTGCCAATTGCCGGGCTTGCCGGTTCTCAGGACATCGAGGAACCCCCGCACCACCGGCGTATCGCGCACCGGCACGAAGTAAGGCCCAAGGAACCACGGCGAGCCCTTCACCAGATGCTCGCGCCCCATCGGTGTAAGGCTTACCCGATTTGGGTCGCCTGCTACGAACCCATAGGCCCGGCACAGCGTGAGCATCACGTCGGTCGGACGTTCCTTGATGCCGAAGTGCTCCGCGATCGCAGCGGACGTCACGCCGGGATTCGCCTCCAGCCAAGTGAACAGATCCAAGTGAAGCAAGGCGGTAGCGATCAGCTCCGCGGCAAACTGACGGTCCCGCAGATCAAGGATGCCGCCGGGATCGGTAGCGGGAAATTGGTTGAGAAAGGCACTCACGGAACAAGGGCCTAATTGCGGGCCGTTGCCTTCACAAGGTGCATTCCTGTTCTCAGCGATCCGCGGGGCCCACTCCGCGGGCGTGCCACCCTGGCAGCAGGAAGATCGAGAAAGCCATGGAGAGCAGGATGCCTATGACCGCGACTTGTCCGAGGCTCACCAAGGCATCGCTGGATGAAAACATCAGCGAGCCGAAGCCGATGACGTTCGACGCACCGCAGAACAGCAGCGCCTTTCCCGTGCCGTTCCAGAGCTCCTTGAAGCACATGCCGGTGCGCCGCAGGGTAAGGGTGACGTGGATGGCGTAGTCGATGCCGGTGCCTAACAGGAGCGGGGTGGCCATCAGGTTGACGAAGTTCCACTTGAGGCCGAAGAGGGTCATGGCGGCGAGCAGGACGAGGGTGCTGATCACCATGGTGAAGAGGGCCAATGACACATCGCGGATACGGCGGAAGATGAGGAACATCATGCCTAACAGAAGCACGCCCATCGGGACGAGCATGCGGGTCATGTCATCCTTCACGAGGCCGGCAATGGCGGGCTTGAAAAGACTCCAGCCACTGAGCCAGATGCCCTCCGCATTCAGCGCGCGCAGGCGTGGGTAGCCGGGAGTGAGAGGATCGACCGACGGATCGGGCAGGACGGAGCCGAGGACGAGTCCTCCGCCCTGCGTTTCATCGCGTTGGAGAAAAAGGCGCATGATTTCCCGCGCGGCGGGTGAAGCGGGATAGAAGCCGGGCTCGGCCTTCTCCAGAAAGCCAAGGATCTGCCGCCCGAGAGCGGTGCCCTCCTCCGTGAAGCCCGTGGCATCCGCGGCAGCGAGGAGGCGCGGGGCATCGCGTGCCATGGCGAGGAGCACGGCGCGGTTCTCTTCTTGCTTCACGGGGTCCGGCCACCAGGCGGCGGGCAGGCTGGATTCGAGAAGGACGCCATCTTTCCCGGCTTGAGCGAGCCGGCTCTCAGCCTCGCGGAGGCGGGCAAGCATGGTGGCATCGTCGGGAGCTTGGACGACGATGCGGAGAAGGCGCGGATCCTTGTCCGGGAACTTCTCGCGCATGCGCTCGAAACCTTCCATCGCGGTGCTGTTCCGCGGGCGCATGATCTTGGAATCGAACTCAACGCCCGGCATCCCTTTCCAAGCGAGAACCGCGAGGGCGAGGCCACTGATGGCCGCGGTGATGAGCCAGGAATTCCGGCGGTCCGGAATCCACTTCGCCTCGTCCTCGGCCGGGGCGCGATCGACGCCGAATCTCGCGACCCACGGGAGGTAAAACACGATCATGAGAACGCCGGCGGCGAGCAACCCCCAGCCGACGATGGAACCGAGCTGGGCCATGCCCGGCAGGCCGCCGAGATTCAGGGCGGAGAAAACGACGGCGGTGGTGAGGGCTCCACAGAGCACCGGCCTGCCGCTGGCATGGAGGAGCTTCTTCCGATCGTGCCCGGCGACCTTCGCTTCCTGGCAGATGACGAGCCCGTAGTCGGTGGCGAGGCCGATGAGGATTTCCGCCGAAGCGAGCGCCATGATGGAGAGCTCGCCATAGACCCACCCGGCGACGCCGAGGGCAACCGCGAAGACGAGGCACAGGGTGAGCACCAAGCCGTGAAGAAGCATCAACCGGCGCTGCATCCACCAGAACAGCAAGGCGATGAGCGTGAGGGTGAGACCGATGGAGCCGCTCATGTCCTTCTCCATTGCCAGGCCGATTTCCGAGGAGAAGGCGGGCTCGCCGGTCAGGGAAATGCGAGTGCTGGGTGATACCGGTGCAGAGGGATCGTGGGTGGCGGTATCTTGAGCGGCTTGCCAGTTCGCGATGGAGGCGCGGACCTGATCGAGCCAAGCTCCCGCTTCGCGATAGCCGGGAATCTCGCGCGGAGCATCGAGGAAGATCAGATGCGCGGTGCCGTCGGCACTGGAGAAATTCGCACCGCCGCCACCGGAGGAAGAGCCGAGGACATCGGCCACGGCGGGATGAGCGAGGAACCCGAAAGGATCATGCGCCTGAAGCGCGAGGTCTTGGCCGGACAGGGAGGTTGCGATTTCCTCAAGCGCGGCATCGAGCGTGGCCTGGGAATTTTCCGCCGAGAGACGACCGGCGAGAGCACGGACCTCAGCGGGGTCACCGTTCAGCCAGAGGTAGGCAAGCAGTTCGGAGAGTCCCTGCGGATCGGCCGTCCACTGCGGTTGCCAGCGGGCGCGTTTGACGACGCCGTCCTTCTCCAGATGCGCCGCGAGGGACTGGGCGAGCTTGGCGGGGCTGTGCTCTTCATCGTGGTCCCCGCCGGCGACCCCCGTCTCCAGCAGGAGAATGGCTTCATCCTGCCGGGCGAAAGCCTGATGCTGAGCCTTGAGCCCCTTCACCTCCGGCAGCTCGCCGGGCAGCATCGAAAGGATGTCGGTGTCGAACCGCAACCGCGTGATTCCCAGCGCCGCGACGGCAATCGCCGCGAGGAGCATGAGATGAAGCCACCACTTCCGCATGGCGGGGAAGCTGAAGAGCCAAGCAGCAAGTGCCAAGCGCCAACGGGAGGGGAGAACGTGTCAACGCCGGCCACCCCAAACGGCGTCCCCCCCGAAATCGACGCGGACGTCTTCCGCGGTGCGGCGGTTGCGGGAGACCCAGCGGGCCAGCACGCTCTCCAACAGGAACAGGATGAAGCCGGCGACCGCGAGCAGCTTCCAGATTTCGCGGCCGAAGCCCTTTCCCTGAAGCACGCCGATCATGTCGCCGACGGAGGCGGGCTGGAGCAGGTCCGCGTGCTTGCGGACCAGCGCGAGGTCATCGGGAGTCCGCGGCTCGAAGTGGCTTTCACCGGGATCGCGGAGGACCGCGACTGGAAGGGTAGCCTTGGCAGGCAGACTGAGCAAAGCTTGGAGTTCCTCGTCTGGCGTGAGCTGATAGATCCCGGGCACGGCGGCTCCGTCGATGGCAAGTTCACGACCGACGCGGGCGGGGCGCAGCACCGCTTGGCGCGGCAGGCCGGTGGGATCGAGCACACGCATCGGCTCGCCGGCTTCGCGTGGCTTTTCGGGGCGGAAAGCGTGCGCGGGGATGACCTGGCGAGATCCGCCAGGTGGAGTCCAGTACAGCCGGACGTAGGCATCGCCGCCTTCCTCGTAATACTTGGCTTGGACAGGAACCGGCTTCCCCTTTTCCAGCATGACCTTGCCCAGATCCTTCCGTCCCCAGCCAGTCTCGAAGGCCTGGCTGTCACCGAGACGAAGCTGCAGCACATCGTCCACTTCCGCCGAAAGCTCGTACTCGCCGGTGGCCGGCGCGACGAGTTGGCCCCTCCATTCGATCGAGAATCGGTCACCCGGCAGGCGCTGGTCCGGCTTTCCGTCGCCCCAGCGGAAGTCGATCGAGGGATCGGTGCGGACGAATTTCGGCTTCCCCTTCCATTCGCGGTTCGGCCAGTAGCTGGCGGTCAGCCCACCGGATGAGCCATGCAGGGCCACCGACGGGCTCCACGCGGCGTCGACATTCAGCTCCGCCCCGCGGCCCGCGGTCCAAGCGACGAGTTCATGGAGCAGCGGCACGAACCCGCGCAGCGCCGGGAGATTCCCCGAGCGGGCATCGAAGGCGCAGGTCGCCAGCAAAGTACGACCATTGCCGTAGTTCTTTGCAGCCAGGAAAGGATCGCCATTGGCAAAGGCCGCAGCCTGCACGCCCCCGGTCGGCTCGCCGGTCTTGTGCCACTGCTTCACCTTGGCGGTGGCGAGGTCGGAGTTCTTCTCGTCCTTGAAAAGCGCGACCGCTTCATGAAGGAAGGTGGCGGGCGACGGAGAGACGCCCTCGGCATCGACCGCGATCTCGCCAAGGGGCATCGGCAGCAAGGGGCCGTCGCCTCCCGTCCATTGGTTGTAGAATGCGGCCTCGACTCGAGGTCCGGCAATGACGAGGAGTCCAGTGCCATCGGCGATCTTGGCGGCGATCTTCGACGCGAGTCGCTCCGGCAAGCGCGGGACATCGGCCAACACAATGACCGCGCGGTCTTCCAGATCCTCTTCCTTCAATTCCGGTGCCGGGACCACCTCGGGGTCCATCAGATACCCTTCCCCGGCGGTCCTCCCACGGCGCAAGTTCGACGAAGGGGCCAAAGCGAAGGCGGAATAGCCGGCGGCGCGCTCGAAGAAGGAACCGGCCGGGTTCCCATCGACTAACAGCACCGGGAGATTGCCGCGGACATGGATCACGCGCTCGGCCTTGTCGTCGGCAGAGAGATCGTCGCGGGCATCGAGACGGGCTGCGACGGCCTGCGGCCCGGGCTGCGAGAATTTATGGCGGAACTCGACGGTCTCCTTCTGTCCGGCGACGAGCAAACCAACCGGCTTCTCCCCAACCTTCGCGCCGCCGATCTCCAAGCTCACCGGACCGGGCGTAACCGCTTCGGTGCCGGTATTCTCGACGGTCACCCGCAAGGTCACCTCGCGGTCGGTGCCGACAATGCTCCGCGAGGTCTCGACGCCGGCGATGGAGACATTGCGCAAGCTGCTAGAAACGCCGAAGTCGCGGAGCAGCAGCTTTGGCTTCGAGGGCATCGCCTTCCACGCCTCACCGAGACCGTCCCACGCATTCGGATTGTCGAAGCGCCAGCCCGTGCGCTGGGCATCGGTGAAGACCACGATTTCCTTCGAGGCATTGGTGCCCTCAGCAAGGCCGAGCGTGGCAACGCCGAGGGCCTCGTGGGCGCGGAAGGTGCCGCCGATGGGCCTGAGCGAATCCAACACGCCAAGAACATCCGCACGATGCGTCAGCGGAGCCGCGGTCTTCGCCTCGGGCGCCGGTCCACCGAGCACGACGAGAAAGGCGGTGCCGCGCGGAGCTTCCTTCACGAGCTGCTTCGCCTCCTCCACGGCGCGGGTGAAGACCGTCTTGCCGTCCATGGAGAGCTCCATCGACGAGGAGGCATCGATAACAAGCGCGACGTCGCGCCTGCCACTGGCCTCGAAGCGCTTCAAGTTCAGCGTGCGTTCGAGGAGGATCAGCCCGACCGCGGCAAGCAGGAGCACGGCCGAGGAAAGCCGCAGGATCCATTTCGCCTTCCCCCCGAGAACAAAGGATCCACCTAACAGGGCAATGCCTACCAGCGCCGCGGGTAGGACGAACAGCCACGGAACACTGGAGTCCGGCGGAACAAAAGGCCGGGCAATGGCCAGCGCAACCAGCCCTAACAGGAGGCAGCGCGCGGCCATGAGCAGCAGGTCCTCCCACTCCATCTTGCGACGGCGCATGGCGACCGTGTCGAAGAGGAACCGCATCGCACCCCACTCGATCGGCTTCGCGGCCTGGCGGCGGACGAGGTGGATGATGATCGGGACCGCAACCGCACCGAGACCGGCCAAAAGCCATGGATTAAGGAAAAGCATCTATTTCCGCCCTCCGAAGTAGCGCAGCAGGGTGTCCCGCAGCGGGTTTTTCGTGTTCACGGGCACGTAGTCGGCGCGGAGCTTGCCGCACGCGGAATCGATGCGCTTCACGAACTCGCGGATCTTTTCAAGATAGGCCGCACGCACGGCCTGCGGGTCGATGCGAAGCATGGCCTCGATGCCCTCCAGATCACGGAAGCGCTGGAAGTTCTTGAACGGAAAAGTCAGCTCCTCCTCGGCCATCAGGTGGAAAATCACCAGTTCATGCTGCCGGAAGTCGAAATGGTGGAGCGCCTCGATGATCTTTGCCGGGTCATCGAAGAGGTCGCTAATCAGAATGACTAGACCACGCTTCGGAATGCGCTCAGCCACGCCATGGAGGACGCTGCCGACATCGGTGTCGGCCCCGGCTTCGATGGCATGGAGATCCTCCAGAATGCGCCGCACCTGGCTAGGCCGGCTACCGGCGCGGATGAAGCTGCGGACCTCCTTGTCGAACGTGACCAGCCCTGCGGCATCCCCCTGCTTCACAAACAGATACGCCAGCGCGGCGGCGAGGTGCTTGGCGTAGTCGAGCTTCGACAGCGGCTGATCCCCTACCGTCGCGGCGTGGTCGCCCACGTATTTCATCGACCCGGACACATCGACGGCCAGCGTCGCACGCAGGTTGGTTTCCTCGATGTACTGGCGGATGACATTGTGGTCACTCTTGGCCATGACCCGCCAATCGAGGTCCTTCGGGTCGTCCCCGGGGACGTATTGGCGGTGCTCGGCGAACTCGACCGAGAAGCCCTTGTCCGGCGAGCTGTGGCGGCCCGTTAGAGTGCCCTGCATCCGGCGGCGGGCATACCACTCGAGCCGCTTCATCACGCCCATCGTCTCCGCGGGGAGCAGGCGCATGCAGTCGGGAAGCTTCAGGGAATCCATGAAAAATGGGTCTTATGGGGCCTATACGACCAATTCTTCACGCGGAGCCAAGACCTTCACCAGCCGCTTGATCACATCGTCGCTGGTCACCCCGGCCGCCTCGGCATTGAAGGTAGTGAGCACACGGTGACGGAGCACCGGAGTCGCGATCGCCGCGACGTCGGCGGTCGTGGCATGAAAGCGACCGCGCAGCACGGCATGGGCTTTCGCCGCGGAAATAAGGCTGATCCCCGCACGCGGGCCCGCCCCCCAGCCAACCATCTCCTTCACGAAGTCCGGCGCCGACACATCCTTCGGGCGGGTCGCGCGGGCCAGCTTCGCGGCGAAGTC
This sequence comes from Luteolibacter arcticus, assembly GCF_025950235.1. Taxonomy (NCBI): domain Bacteria; kingdom Pseudomonadati; phylum Verrucomicrobiota; class Verrucomicrobiia; order Verrucomicrobiales; family Verrucomicrobiaceae; genus Neoluteolibacter; species Neoluteolibacter arcticus. The sequence continues at coordinate 1,032,243 of NZ_JAPDDT010000001.1, forward strand.
GATGACGTGATCACCCACCGGCACACGCTTCACCACCTGCTGGAGGTGAAGGATCTCTTCAGCATTCATCAGCGGGGTGATCTGGGTATCGCTCGGGCTGGTGACGCGGCGGATGATCTCGCGCTCCTCCTCCTCGCTCGGGTAATCGACGAGAATGTTAAAGAGGAAGCGGTCGAGCTGCGCTTCCGGTAGCGGGTAGGTGCCCTCCTGCTCGATCGGGTTCTGGGTCGCGAGGACGAAGAACGGTTTGGGCAAATTCAGCGTGTGCTCGCCGACGGTCACATGGTGCTCCTGCATCGCCTCCAGCAGGGCCGCCTGGGTCTTCGGCGGGGTGCGGTTGATTTCGTCCGCCAGCACCAGATTCGAAAAGATCGGCCCGTGGACGAAACGGAAGCCGCGCCGGCCGGTCTCGGGATCGACCTCGAGCACATCCGTGCCGGTGATGTCCGCCGGCATCAGATCGGGCGTGAATTGGATGCGCTTGAAACCGAGATCAAGGGCCCGCGACAGGGTCGAAACCAGCAGCGTCTTGGCCAAACCGGGCACCCCCACGAGCAGGGCATGGCCACGGCAGAAAATCGCCATCAGCGCCTGCTCTACGACCTGTTCCTGCCCGACAATGACGCGACCGAGCTCGCTCTTCATCTGCCGGTAGGTCGCGTGAAGCTTTTCGACCGCCGCCTTGTCGTCGTTGATCATGATCCGGCGACTACGCGGAGGGGTTTCAGCAAATTGCAGTCTAAAAATCCGGATCTGTCATTTTTCCCAAAGCGCCGGATTTCACGGTCGCGCTAGCCAAGCGGCGGCTGGCTCCGTTAGCCTGCGTCCGTGGCGTTCCTGGAGTTCCTCGGCGGCTTGGTGACGGGCTTTCTCCGCTATTTGGGGGAAGTCGGGATCCTCGTGAGCGGGATTTTCGAGTCGTTCCTCAAGGGAAAGATCCGCTGGCGGATCGTAATGCAGCAAATTGTCGAGATCGGCTACCGGTCCCAGCCGGTGGTGATGCTCACGGGTGCGTTTACCGGCGCGGTGCTGGCGGCGCAGTCGCTGTTCCAGTTCAGCGCCTTGAATATGGAAACGGGGGCGGGTGCGCTGGTCAGCGTGGCCATGCTCCGCGAACTCGGCCCCTCGGTCACTGCCCTGATGCTGGCCGGCCGGGTCGGCGCCGCGATGGCCGCGGAGATCGGCACCATGCAGGTCACCGAACAAGTCGATGCCTTGCGCTCGATGGGCGTGCACCCGGTGGATTACCTCGTCACGCCGCGGGTGATCGCTATGGTGATCGCCATCCCGCTGCTGATCGGCGAATCGGCAGCGCTGGGAATCGGGGCCTCCGTCTTGGTCGGGACCGGCCCCTTCAATGTGAACCCGGCCTACTGGATGAGCCAGATGAGCAAGCACACCGACCTGACCGACGTCTCGATCGCGCTGATCAAGGGCCTCGTCTTCGGACTGCTTATCGTCGCCATTTCCTGCCACCAGGGCCTGCGTGCCAGCGGCGGAGCGGTCGGCGTCGGCCGCTCCACCACCCAGGCGATGGTTTACTCCGCGCTGGCCATCCTGGTCTTCAATTTCTTCCTGACCCTGCTGCTGAACATGCTCTTCCCGGCGGGACTGAGCCGATTCTAACCGGCTTGGATCCGGGCCTCAGCTGCCATGAAACTCCACGTCCCCACCCTGATCGCCCGCAAGCGCGAGGGCGAAACGCTCGATCCGGCAGAGATCCGCAAGCTGATCGAGGGCTACACCAGTGGCGAAATCCCGGACTACCAGATGTCCGCCTTCGCGATGGCGGTCTTTTTCCGCGGGATGGACGCCGTCGAGACCGCCGCGCTGACCCGCGCGATGCTGGAAAGCGGCGACGTCTTCCACCACCGCGACGGCCACCCGAAGGTCGTCGACAAGCACTCCACCGGCGGCATCGGCGACAAGGTCTCACTCATCCTCGCCCCACTCGTGGCCTGCACCGGCGTATGGGTGCCGATGGTTTCCGGCCGTGGCCTCGGCATCACCGGCGGCACTCTCGACAAACTGGAGTCGATTCCCGGCTTCAAGGTCGGCATCTCGATCCCGGAGGCGCAGGATTTGTTAGAGAAGCTCGGCGTCGTGATGATGGGCCAGACCGACCGCTTCTGCCCGGCCGACAAGAAGCTCTACGCCCTGCGCGACGTGACCGGCACCGTGCCCTCGATCCCCCTGATCACCGCCTCGATCATGTCAAAGAAGCTCGCCGAGTCGCTCGACACGCTGGTGCTGGACGTGAAGTTCGGCACGGGTGCCTTCATGAGGACCGAGGCCGAGGCCCGGGTGCTGGCCGATTCGATGATCGCAGTCGGCAAGGAAATGGGCGTCGAGGTCCACGCCGTCCTCAACCCGATGAGCGAGCCACTCGGCCGCGCGGTGGGAAATGCACTCGAAGTCATCGAATCACTGGAATGCTTGGAAGGCCGTGGCCCAGCAGACCTGCGCAAGCTGGTGCTGGACCTTTCCGAGAAGATCGCCCCGGTCTCCCGCAAGGACTTGGAGCGATTGTTAGACGACGGAAGCGCGCGGCGAAAGTTCGATGAGATCGTCGCCTCTCATGGCGGCAATCCCGCCGACTTGCCGAAGCTCTCGCAAATCCATCACGCCCCGGTGATCCGCGACTTCCCCGCCTCGGACACCGGCACGGTGATGCAGGTCGATGCCGGTCTCGTAGGCCAAGCCGCCTTGCAACTCGGTGCCGGCCGCGCCCGAGCGACGGACGGCGTCGATCATGCGGTGGGCTTCGATCACTTCGTGAAATGCGGCGAGCACATCCACCAAGGCCATCCACTGTGCCGCATCCACGCCCGCACTGCGGTCGATTTCGAGATCGCGGAAGCGTTATTGGAAAAGGCCATCCGCATCGGTTGACTCACGGACGTCCTACCTGGGCCAAGCGGTGCGGCGCTCGGTGGGCCATCTCAAGGCGTCGTCACCTTCACGCGGCCCAACCGTGCGCTCGCATCGGTCGGCGGAATGTCCCGAATGGTGACGCGCTCCCAAAAGGAATCAATTGGCGTGACAACCTCCGGGCCGGCCGGCGTGAACCAACCGGAACCCTCCCCTTCTTCCAGGGTGCTTGAAAATTGCGGCGCATAGGTCAGTTCGTGGTCCACCACGTTGGTGCGGCGCAAATACTCCAGGCTCAGCACCGGCTTCCCCTCCTCCTCCTCCGACAACAGCATCACCGGGAGACTGCCGGATTGCCCGACCGTCACCGGCACAACGCCGCCACTCTTGGTCGGGTCGAGGGAAAAGGCCCGCTCGAGCAAGTTGACCACGCCATCATGGTCCGGGTCCGCGTCATCGGCCGCATCGCCTGCACTGTCGACGTTCGCGAAATACGAGTGACGCCAGCGTTGCGGCTGTGTGGGATTGACGACGGCTCGAAACGAATGCGCGCTGCCCTCTGCGGCGCTCTCTCCCGGATCGGCCACAATGACGGCATCGCCTTCCATCGCCACCGAGCTGCCAAACTCGCCCTGCGCCGACGGGTGGACGGCTGAGAAGCGATTCAATGCCGCAAATGCGAGATCACCTTCGCCGTAGAGCCAGCTACTACCGGCATGGTAGATACCCTCTCCCACCACGAGGGGTTCCAAGGAATGACATGCCCCGACCAGCGCGCGGTCCCCGGAAAGGGCAACCGAACAGCCGAAGGCATGGTAAGCCAAGCCTGCAGCCGTACCCAGCTTCTCCGCCGGCACCCAGTCGGAACCATTGAGACGGAAGACATAAGCGGATCCGACATAGCCATCCGCGCCGGTGGCACCAACGATCGCCTTGCCCCCCTTTAGCGCGACCGCCGTGCCGAAGAAACCGTCCGTCACCGGGTCAGTAGCATTCCATGCGGATAGCTGGCTCCAGCTCGTCCCATTGCGGCGGAAGAAATACACGCTGCCATTGTTAGACAGCCCTCCGCTGTCGTGACTCTCCGCACCGATCAAGGCAACATCACCATCGAGCGCCACCGCGCAGCCGAAGCGATCATGCGGCTGGGTCGCGAGTCCAGTCAGCTTCTGCTGCTGACTCCATGCCGTGCCGCTCCGCACAAAGACATACGCTGCACCAGTACCGTTGCCCTTGTTCTCCGCGCCAACAAGAACGGTTTCACCGGAAAGCGCAACGGAGACACCGAAGTGATCATCCATCGCCACGTCCGCCGCGGTGATCTTCGCCTGCTGTGTCCACACGCTGCCGCTGCGGGTATAGACATAGACGCTTCCCGAGTTGAGCACCGAAGCCGAGGCGTCGTCATGCGTCGCGCCAATGACCAGCGTATCGCCCACTAGCGCCACCGAGGAGCCGAAGCGATCCCCTGCTGCCGCGTCGGCAGGCATCAACTTCACCTGCAGGACCCATGTGCCGCCGCTACGGACAAACACCGACACGCTTCCCACGTCATTGCCCACCGAAGAATCATCGAAACACGCGGCCACCGCGAGCGTGGTCCCGGAAACCGCGAGAGCATTGCCAAACCCATCCTGCGCCACCCCATCACTCTGCTGGATCTTCTGCTCGAACGAGAGCAAGGCATCATCCGCGAACAGGGACGGCGACAAGAGAAGCAGGAGCGAAAGAGCAGCCTTCATGAGGATGAGAATTCAGAGGGCCTTGAAGCGTAGGTTGCGCCAGCGGACCTTGCACGAGGCCCCCGAGTGGACCTGCAGGGCGAAGAAGCCCTCCTTCAGATACAGCGTGTTAGTCTCCGTGTAGTCCGACCGCGGCTGGCCATTCAGCCAAATGCGCACGCGGCTGCCTTGGCACAGCACCCGGATCTGATTCCAGCCGTCCGCCCGGAAGAGCTGCTTGCCCTGCGCCGTGAAATCGCGGGCCGCCTCGGTGGTCGTCGATCCCCCCGCGGGAAACAGCCAACCGCGGCGGGCCTCATCATAGAGCCCGGCAGTCCACGCACGGCTGGTGCTATTGTCGTGCTCGCATTGATATCCGGTAGTCCTGCCGCTTACCAACTCCGCACGAAACATCGCGCCGGAGTTCCCGCTGAGATCGTCGAACTTCATCTCGAAGCGAAAGTCGAAATCGAAGGCGGTCAGATTTGTGCGGAGGAAGGTATTGCTCCCGACATTCACGCCGTTGCCGACGATGCAGCCGTCCTCCACGGAAAACTGGCCATTGCCGCCTACCTTCGTCCAACCGGTCAGATCCGTGCCATTGAAGAGAGCAGTGAAGCCGGTCTCGGGTGCCGCCGCCAGGGGCAGCAGGAGCGATAGGGAGGTGAGCAGAACGCGCAACATCATGGCCGGGATCCAAGCATCCACCGCGAGGAGGGATTGGCAAACGACGATCCTCAAAGCTCCCCGGCTCCATGCAGGCGAAACTTCCCCCATCTATCCGAAGGACGGGCTTGGCAGCAAGGCATCCCGCGCCAATCTTCCGCCCGTGAGCCCCGACCGCTTCCTTTCTCCTGCCGCAGCCTCACTGAAGATCTGCGGGGTGACCCTCGCCAAGGACGCCGAGCGTCTGGCAGAACTCGGCGTGGAGGCCCTCGGTGCGAATTTCTGGCCGAACTCGAAGCGCTACCTCGCTCCGGAGCGAGCAGGCTTCCTGAAGGAACTCGAGGGTCGAATCCTCCGTGTCGGCGTGTTTGTGAATCCCGATCTCAAGCTGCCCGCCCGTCTTTTCCGCGAGGGATTGATCGACGTTGTCCAACTCCATGGCGATGAGACGCCCGATGACGTGGTCCGCCTGAAAGAGGCCGGCATTCCGGTGATCAAGGCCCTCGGCGTGCGTGCCTTGGGCGACTTGCAGCGTGCCCACGAATTCGGTGCCGATGGCATCCTGCTCGATGCCCACGCGCCCGGCGTCTACGGCGGCACCGGCGAGACAATCGACTGGACCTTGGCGCGACGCTTTGTGGAGGAGAATCAGGAGCTACCGGTCATCCTCGCCGGCGGGATCACCCCCGACAACGCCGCCGCAGCGATCGCCGCCGTCCGCCCCGCCGCTCTCGACGTCGCCTCCGGAGCCGAGGAAAGCCCCGGCGTGAAGGATTTCGAGAAGGTGGAAGCGCTGCTTACGGCCTTCGGCGAGTAACCCATATCGCAAATCGCTTGCATCTGCGACCTTTCCGCGTGAAGGATTCCGGCGACGATGCGTGGCTCACCTCTGTTGCGAACTCTGGCCGTTCTAGTCGCCCTGCTGCTGGCCGGCATCGGGCTGGCCCGGCTGACAGCGCCCGCGGCGACACAAGCGACCGTCACCTCGGTGCCTCAGGACGAGCCTGAATCGTCCGCGATCCGCCCCGCCACCTTTGACCTGCTACTCTCCGGCACGGCGAAACGCGTGACACTTGAAGCCGGCGGCCCTCCCCTGACCTTTGAAAACACGGCCGGTCCGCTCACCGGAAAGCTCGCGCTCTCCGCGGATAAGCCGACGATCTTCCTCGTGGTCGAGTGGGCCGAGGCCGCCGCCGGCCATCGTTTCGCCAAGCTGCGCTTTGAGGTGCCCGGCCAGGAAACCCGCGAGCATGTCTTCAGTGCGCCCGGCAACATCGACGACCTCTGGGAACCATGAGCCACGAGCACCACGACTGCTGCGCCCATCACGCGCATCACCACGAGCTGGTGATCGATTCGCTGCGCGTCTACTACCGCGATACGCTGGCGCTCGATGACGTTTCCTTCGCCACCTCCTGCGGCAACCGCGTCGCGCTGGTGGGTCCCAATGGCGCGGGCAAGAGCACGCTGCTCAAGGCCATCGCCGGCCTCGTCCCGCGCACCGGTGGCAATATCCGCTGGCGCGGCAGCGCGGTGAAGCGCTGGTCGCGCGAATTCGCTTACCTGCCGCAGCGGGAGGAAGTGGACTGGTCCTTTCCCATCACCGTCCGCGGTCTGGTGGAAATGGGGCGCTATCCGCAGACCGGCATGTGGCGGCGCTTCCGGCCCGAGGACGATGCCGCCGTCGATACCGCGCTGGCCTCGCTGGATTTGCTCGATCTCCAGAAACGCCAGATCCGCGAACTCTCGGGGGGCCAGCAGCAGCGCGCCTTCCTGGCGAGAGCACTTGCGCAGGAGGCGCACGTTCTCTTGTTAGATGAGCCTTTCACCGGGCTGGACCGCAATGCCTCTCGGCAGCTCGGTGAGCTGTTAGCCAAGTTGTCCCAAGAGGGCCGGCTGGTGATCGCCTCCCACCACGATCTTTCCACCGTGCCGAAGTTGTTCGACTTGGCGCTGCTGCTGAAGACCCGCCCGATTGCTTTCGGCCCTGCTGCCGAGGCCTTGGCGGAAGCCAACATCGATCTCGCCTTCGGCCACGTCAGCGACCGGGAAGACCGGGCCGCTCCGCAGCCGACTGGCGCTTCGGCACTCTGATTGGAACGCGTCATCTCAATTCCCCACTCTCCCAATCACTCAATCTCCCAATCTCCGTCATCCTTGGACCTGCTCTCCAATCCCTTTTACCAACGCGCCCTCGCCGCTGCGGTGCTGATCGGCTTCACGAACGGCTTCTTCAGCGGAATTGTGATCCTGCGGCGCAATGCGCTGTCGGTGAGCGCGCTGTCGCACACCATGCTGCCCGGCATCACGCTCGGCATCCTGATCACCGGAGTGTTGACCCAGTTCAGCGCCTTCGTCGGCGCGTTGTTCGCGGCACTGATGGTCGGGCTCGGCTCGGTCGCGGTCGCGCGGGGCAATCGGGTCTCGCAAGGCACAGCGCTGGCGGTGATCTATACCACGGCGTTTGCCGCGGGCGTGGCACTGCTGCCACGGCTGGATACCCGGCAGGAGCTGGAGCACTGGCTATTCGGCGACATCATGGCGGTGGGAAATGCCGACATCTGGGTGGCCTTCGGGATCGGCGTCGTCACCCTGCTGGTGGCGAACCTGCTGATGCGACCGCTGCTACTCACGATGTTCGAACCAAACGTCGCAGCAGCCCAGGGCGTGCCAGTACGATTCATCCAGTACTTGATGTTCGCTTTGTTGGTGCTTTCGCTGGTCGCCTCGCTGCAAGCGGTCGGCTGCGTGCTGTCCGTCGGCATGCTGGTCGCCCCGGCGGCCACCGTCTCGCTGCTGACGGACCGGACCTCCGCGCTCTTTTGGGGGGGCGGAGCGCTCGGCGCCATCGGTGCCGCAGCCGGCGTGCTCTTGTCCGGTCCGCTCGGCATGGCCCCCGGCCCGGTGATCGTGATGCTGCTCGGCGTGCTGTTCCTGCTGGCGTGGATTTTCAGCCCGCGCTACGGATTGATCGCGGCCCGGAGGTAGGAATGCTCAGGGTGCTTCCGTCGTCTCAAGGCGGAGGAAACCCTTCTCCCCAACTGGCAACCACGCGCGGCGTTGCTCGGTAATGCTGTCGGAGGAAATCAGCTCGTCGTTCTCCGCCGGCAGCCACGAATCCAAGGCCGAGGCCTGGAAGGCGGACAGCACGCCATCATCCCGGTCACGGCGCAGCGTGTAGTTCAGCTCGAACTTCAAGCCGCTGGCATCGATCCCGGAAGCGAGCGACGTCCGCGAAGAAGGACTACTGCCCATCAAGTACTCCACGAAGTTCGCGAGCCCGTCCCGATCGGGATCCGCCGTCGCTTCACCCGAGGGTGACGAGCCAAAGCCCGCCAAGCGCCACGCGTGATAGCCCCCCACCCCGCCTCCCGGCCCCGGAGTCGCTGCGGTCCACGCGGTCGGATCGCTGCCTTGCTTGCGGACGGCCGTCCGGCGGATCGATGAACCGGTGCCGGATGCGGCGAACGGCCACGGAGCTTGGGCGAGGTAGTTCACCTCATCCTCCACCATCAAGCCGACAAATCCCGGCTCATCCGCTGGCGGCGGCACGAGTCGGCGCAAGCGCACGGTTCCGCCGGTATTGCCCAGCGTGTCCGCCGCCGACCACGGGCCGATCAAACGAACCGGTGCCGCCACGTCATATTCACTGCGGAACGATGATGCCTGAGTCGGCTGCAACGAAGGATCGAATGCGACCACCACAATCGCTTCCGCCGGCCCAATCGTGAACCCGCTCGGGAAATCGAAATCGACATCCCCTCGCAAGGTCCACCCCGCGAGCGATTCACCGGCGGCACCCGTATTGGAAATCTCCACGAACTCCGGCGTGCCGATGGCCGGATGATAGTGAATCTCGGTGGCCTGCACCGGCCCCACCCGAGCCGCACCGTTCGCCGCGGAGGGCGTGAAGGTGGCCAAGGGAACCAGTGCTCCACTTCCATCCGGCCATCGGCCGTAGGACGTCCCGGGCAGCAACGGACTCCAATCTTCCTTCTGCTCGAAATGGCGCAGCTTCCCGCTGGTTGGATGGGCCGAGACGAGCCAAAGCGATCCGCCGCGATGCCCATCGAGCGAAAACTCCCCTTCCCCGGGCGCGCCGGGCGAGGGGTTCCAGCCACCATTAGGATTGAAATCGGCCTCATCAAAAACGAGGTAGCCACCGGCCGGGATGACCGTCCCGTTCGGGATGCGGAATTGCCGGTAATCGTCCTCGGTGATCGCTTCACCGGCGTTGCTCAAGTACCAGCCGCCGAGATCGACCGGGCTCGCGCCGTTGTTGCGGAGTTCGATTTGGTCGAGCTCCGGCGACAGTGGATTGGCAAGGATCTCATTGATGACGACCGACGTCGAAGCCACTGCCGGATTCACGCCGGGACTGCCATGGACCGCCATGCTTGAGTTCCAGTTGGCCGGGTTCTCGTAGTCCTCCAGAGTGCTGCCACTACCGGCGTATTCCAAGGCGCTGCCAGCCCCATCGGCACGGCCGGGCCAACTACTACCGTCACCGTAGATGAAATTCGCGATCGGCACACCGGCGCGATCAAGCAGTCCGATCTCCTCGCCGCTATTGCTGAGATTCGCGCTTCCTATCCATCGCCCTGCGATACGCGCCGCCGCGAGGTTGCCATAGCGCAAGGTGAAGGCGGCCGGGTTCTTCACGATCAAGGCCCGCTCGCCAGCAGCAAGGGTGAAAGGCCCCAAGGTCACCGCAGAGGCGGGTATTCCTTCTACCAGGTTCACGCCGTCGAGATTCACCGGCGTCGCGGAAATGTTCTTGAGCTCGATCCATTCGAATTCCCCACCTTCTATGCCGGGTAAGGCGCCCGATTCGGCGGGCGTCGGTTCGAGTGGATGATAGTTCACCGCGCTGACCTGGAGGTTTGAGGCGGACGCGTAGGCCTCGTTGACCAGATAGAGCGCTTCGACCGGACCACTCCAATTGGTGGCAGGCACAGCGAAACTGCCGGAGCGATAGGCCCGCGCCCGGATCAAACGGGTGGAGGGAATCGAAATGGCAGAGCCGGTGTAGGCAGTCGCCGTGGGCGCGAGCCCTCCGCCCGATGCCCGCGGATCACTGCCATCGACGGTGTAGTAAACGGTCGTGCCGGACGGCACCGTGATCGTGGTCGTTTGTCCCGCCGTGACCACACCGGGCGGACGGACGATCGTGGGCGAAACGGCCATCAGCCCGTCGATCCAGTTGGCTCGATTCGCCAGCCAGTTCTTCAGGTTGACCGTCTCCGTCGTGATGTTGTTCGAGGTCGGCGAGCTATACCACTTCGCGTAATCACGCATCGCCGGGTTCTCGGCATCGGCCGTCTTGAATTCGGCGAGGTAGCCGTCGAACACCGCTTGGAAATTCGCGGTGGCAAGCGGTCCGCGACGCAGGGCCTGCCAGCGATCCACGTAGAGCTGCCGGAACTCAACGTCTTCGAACAGCTTCTCCCACCACCCGTAGGTGAAATAGTTGGTCGAGTCCCCCGTGCCCACCCACGAGAAGGCGTCGTTGTCACGGGAGTCGGTGGAATTCGCCGAGCGATCGAAGTCCCAGACCGGGCCCGCCATCATCACACCGCCGCGGTCCTTGTAGAAATAGGCGCTCAGGCGTAGGGCATCGACGTTCTTTGCCAGCGCGCAAAAGATGTTATGGTCCACCCACGAGGTCGAATCGATGTAGGAGCGGTAGTTCCTGCTGCTGAAGCTGGCGGACGCCTCGTTGAACAGCGTGTTCTCGAAGTTCTGGAAGTAGTTCACCAAATAGGACGACTGCTGCGTGGGTAGCTCGGGCAGCTTGGGGCGATGGATCACCAGCCCGTCACCGCCGGTGCCAGCGAGCGGCAGGGACCGGCTCGTCCGCCACGCGAATTCGTCGCTGTCCTTGCGATCCACCTTGAAGATGTAGCCACCGGTGACGTTCGGCGTCGTGATGTCGGCCGGTTCCAGACCCGTGATGTCGATTCGATCATCGCCACGGCGGACGGTCTCGCAGAGGACGTAGACGCCCTGGTAATCCGCATACTCGAGCGTATCGCCATCCTGATTGAAATAGACTTCCACCAGCCGGGTGCGTGGAGCCCAGCGTCCTGCTTGGCGGCTGATCTCGTAGATCCAGGCGTTGCGCATGAACGCGCGGTCGAAGTCGTGGCAACTGATCAGCGCCCAGTCCGAGCCGTCCGGCATGCCGAGCAAAGGCCCATCGGACTCCGCCCCGCTCTCGTCGAGGAATTCGATGCCATAGGACTTCTTGGGAAAGCCGGATGAACTGCTGCCGCGGAGTTTCACTCCGACATTTTTCGTGAGCGCCGGCACCGAGCTGGCGGCCAGCGATGCGTAGCCCGTACCATCCCGGTCGTAGACCTGCAGCCGCGCGCTGCGGGCGATATTGTCGTTGGGGATGTCTCCGCCGCCACGGTTGTTCAGAACCATGACCGGGAGCGCGGATTTGAAAGCCGGGCCCAACGACTTGTAGTTGGACAAGGTGGTATCCAGCTTCTCGTAGTTCGCCGCGGACACGAAGCCGAGCGCCCCGGTCGCCGCATGATAGATCCGGGCGCGCACGAGGGCGCTGCCATTGATCTGGAAGCCGCCGCTATAGAGCGTGGAGCTAGGCCCCGGCAGACTACCGTCCGTGGTATAGCGGATCTGCTGGCCGGAAATGGAACCGCCCAGCGTGAGGTTGAAATTCGTGGTGTAGGTGCCGGATGCCCGGGAAAAGGTCACCTGCTGGGGAATCATCGTGCCGGCTGACCCAGGGTTCCGCGCGCCGGGAGTCGGCACCGCGAAATAGGCCGGGGCCGAAGTCCCTGCTCCGGGCGATTCGGCTTCCAGTTTCACCCGGAAGAGCAGATCGCTGCTCGTCGCACCCCGGTTCAGGACGTGGAAGGCGAGCACGTTCTGCCCCGTGATCAATTGGCCGGCGCTCTCCGTGACGGTGAAGTCTTCATATGCCAGCGCCGCGGGGTCCTCATGGGTCTGGGTCGCCTGGCTATTCCACGCCAGTGGCGTCGGGGCATTCCTCCGAACCTGAGTGCCCCCCGATAGCAGCGGCTGTCCGTTCACCCATGTCGCAAAGCCATCATCATACTTGACCCGCAGCCGCAGCAGCGACGGCGACAGCCCGGCCGGAACGGTGAAGGGAATCCGCAGGTAGCACGAGTTCTGGATGTTGTACATCGCCCCCTCGGTGTTTCCGGGGACACTAATCTCCGGGAGGAAATTGACCGTCGGGATCCGGTCGTAGCCGATCCCCTGCGTGGCGTTGTTCCAGCCCGCCGCATTGAATCCGGCGGTCGTCCACGTCGCCGCCGGATTGGCCGCCGAGGTGGGCACCATCCATTGGCAGTTCGCCGTATCCGCCACCAGCGTGGTCGTCACGATATTGGACGGCGTGCCGTAGGAAATGTCGCCGAATTGCTCCGGATAGGACGGTGAAATCTGCGACGCCACGCCCACCCCGTTCGCCCGGATCAACCCCAGATACTCACCACCCGCAGACAGTGAGAAACTCGTATGCAGCGGCTGACCCGCCACCCGGCGATTTTTGTCCGAGGCAAAAACCACCAGATACCCCCCCGCCGGGATCGTAACCGCCGGAAACCGCCACTTCGTCTTGTTGTCGGCGTTGTCGGTCAGATACCAGTTTGTGAGGTTCGCCGCCGTCGCGTCCGGATTGAAAATTTCCACCCAGTCCGGGCGATCGCCATCCTCGTCCTCCAACCCATTCTGGTTGCTCGCGCAGAACTCGCTGATCACCGGATCCGCCTGCAATGGCAGGAATGTCACCAAAAAGAGGCTGTAAATCAGGCGGAGCGGACGCATCAGTGGGATCTCTATAGGGAATTTTTTCGAGGGACTTGAGTTTCCACGTCGCCGGAGCAGCGCCGGTTTAGCGTTTCCGCTTCGGTGTAACTGTTGCACCGCATTGATCTTGGCGACACCCAAATCGGAAACATACACAATTCCGGGGTGGACGACGCCCCGCTTACCGCGTATTGGCGCTCTCACCCATGGCCCACTTCCCAGAGATACCCAAGATTGCCTACGAAGGACCGAAGTCGAAGAACCCGCTCGCGTTCAAGCACTACAACCCCGACGAACTGATCGAGGGGAAGTCCATGCGTGATCACATGCGCTTCGGAGCCGCCTACTGGCACGTGATGCGTAACAGCCTGTCCGACCCCTTCGGCGGCGGCACCGCGGTGATGCCGTGGGACGACTACTCCGACTCGGTGGACAACGCCAAGAAGCGCGCCGACGTCTTCTTCGAGTTCCTCGAAAAGATCGATATCGACTATTACTGCTTCCACGACCGCGACATCGCTCCGGAATTAAACGATTTCAACAAGTCCACAGAAGCGCTGAACGCCGTCGTGGATCACCTCGGCGGGCTGCAGAAGGCCACCGGCAAAAAGCTCCTTTGGGGCACCGCCTGCCTGTTCTCCCACCCGCGCTATTCGCAGGGTGCCGGAACCTCGCCGGATGCCCGCGTGTTCGCCTACGGTTGCGCGCAGGTGAAGGCCGCGATGGATGCCACCCACAAGCTCGGCGGCGAAGGCTACACCTTCTGGGGTGGCCGTGAAGGCTACGCCACGCTGCTGAATACCGACATGAAGCGCGAGCTGGATCACCTCGCCGCGCTGATGCACATGGCCGTGGATTACGCGAAGAAGATCGGCTACACGGGCCAATTCTACATCGAGCCCAAGCCGCGCGAACCTTCCACGCACCAGTACGACTCCGACTCGGCCGCGTGCCTGAATTTCCTCCGCGAATACGGGCTGCTCGACCACTTCAAGCTCAACATCGAGACCAACCACGCCACGCTGGCCGGCCACACGATGGAGCATGAGCTGACCGTCGCCATGGCGGCCAACGCGCTCGGCTCGATCGACGCCAACCAAGGCGACACCCTGCTCGGCTGGGATACCGACCAATTCCCGAGCGATCTCTACGGCACCTCCAAGGTGATGCTGAAGGTCCTCGAAATGGGCGGCTTCACCACCGGCGGTCTCAACTTCGACGCCAAGCGCCGTCGCGAATCGCACGAGCCGATCGACCTCTTCTACGCTCACATCGGCGGCATGGATGCCTTTGCCCGTGGCCTGAAAGTCGCCGCCGCGGTCCGCGCCGACGGCCGCATCGGCGACATGCTCAAGAAGCGCTACGCGACCTGGGATACCGACCTCGGTGCCAAGATCGAAGCCGGCAAGGCCAGCTTCGACGAACTGACCGAGTGGGTGAAAAGCCAGCCCGAACCGGTGCTCGCCTCCGGCCGCCAGGAGCTGCTGGAAAACATCCTCAACGAACTTCTGTGACTGGAGGCGGGCTTGCCCGCCAAAACGTCACCTTCCAACGGGTGCCAAACGGCCCGGGGCGCAAGTCCCGGGCCGTTTCATTTTCGAGACCGCTTCCGCATTCCCGACCTCTTCGGTCGCGTAGCGACCAAAAGCATCGGAGTCACCAGACGGGCAAAAACGTTCCAGCTGAAAGCTCAAAGCGGAAGTCGCTTCCATCCGGCTGACAGCGCACCACGACGACATGCTTGCCCGAGGGCAACGCGGCCTTCCCTCCCTCAACAGGGACTCCATCAATCCACACCGCCGAGGCATTCGCTGGCAGCTTGATCGAAACCTCCGAGGAAGAGGCGAGTTCGAAGCGCGCGGCCGCAAGAACCTCCTTGGCGTCACCGAGAAAAGCAGCGGCTTCGCTGGCTAACAGACGACCATTCACCGTACCGTTGACCTGGGCCCATGGCAACGAAGGATCTCCCTTCACCGCACCGGCGGAGAGGTCGCCTTTCACCGGCAGCAAGGCCCAGACCCGCGGGGCTCGGCTCGTGGTCGCGTCGTAGTCACCGGGCTTGCCGAGTTGGGAGAGGAACTTGAAAAGATCTGCCTGCTCTTGATCGGACAGGCTGCCAATCAGATTTGCCGGCATCAGGCTGCCGGAGTCGGTCCGCTTGACGATGGCCTCATCCGCCAAGGTGACCTCTTGGCCAATGGCATCGGCTATCACGGTCTGCCCACCGCCACTTTTCAGCAGCCGGCCCATGATCGTGCGACCGTCGCGGGTCTCGATGACTACCGCGTGGTATCCCTCCTTCACCTTCACGCCCGGCAACAGCACCGACTCAACCAGATAATCGAGCGGCGCACTGGCGCCGATCGACGTCATGTCCGGCCCGACCTTGCCGCCCGCACCACCGACGGCGTGACACGTGGCACAAGCAAGAGCCGGACGCCGATAGACGAGCTCACCCCGCGCGGCGTCCCCCTTCGCCGTCGCCAGATCGACGAGGCGTTCGATCGAGTCCTTGGCCGGGCCACCGGGAGCGGCACCGGCTTGCGCGCGCAGCACCTCTAACAAACCCGCATGCTCGTCGATGTCCGGCACCGCGGGCAGGTTCAGCGCGGCGGTCTTCGCATCGAGCGGCTGGTCGCGAAACGACTTCGCGAGATCCGCAGAGAGACCGCTGAGCGAAAGTGCCTGCTGCCAGAACTCGCGGGCTTGGCCCGCATCGTTCATCTCCGGCAACAATGCCCGGATCGCAGCAATGGCGTCGGACCGATGATGCTTCACGAGCGCCAGGGCGGCCCGTCGTTTCAGCGGAACCGGCGCCTCTGAATTCACCACCGCCAGCAGCGCATCGCGCGCCGGAGAATCGGAGAACTGCGAAAGCCCATCGAACGCCGCCAAGCGGACCAACTCCGGCTGGTCCGCCTTCGCGGCAACGCCAGCGAGATCGGGCTGAAGCTCCGCCGCCCGGAGCGCACCAGCCAACCGTAACGACGCGGCGACCACCTGGGGATCCTCGGCGGCAAACATTGTCCGCAGTTCGGCGACCTTGGCCGGAAGCTTCACGCCCCGCCCGACCACCGCAGCCTCGAGATCCGCAAGAACTTTCGCCGTCACCTTGGCCTCAAAACCCGCCCACAGGGCCTGCTTGTAAACCTCCTCTAACAAAACGGCATCCGCCGTCTTCACCGCCAGCCCGATCCACGGACCGGAACCGTCGCGCGGCAATGGATTGGGCATCAGCTTGCGAATGCCTTGCATCCCCTGCCCTCCCGGCAGATTGGCCAAGGCAAACTCAAGCGCCGCCTCACGGCCATCAAGCGGCAGCTTGCCGTCTAACAACGCCGCCAACCATGCCGGGCCGCGGTCGCGCACCGTGAGCCACAGCGCGTAGTCGAGGAAGCGGTCGCGCGGCTGCTTCAGCACTTGCAACGCGACATCGGTGGCTTCCGGCCGGTCCAGCTTCGCAAGGACACGCACGGCTTCCAGACGCACCCGCGGATGCTCGTCGGCCGCCGCCTTGGACAGCCGGGCAAAGGCCCCGTCCTGACCGATCACCGCTATCCAGTCTCCGATCACTCGCACGCCGGCAGCCCGGACGTTTCCATCCTCGTCGCCCAATACTTGGTCCAGCAGAGCCGGGCTTCTCCGGTCCATTGCCTCGGCCAGCCACAGCGCCGCCAATCGTTCGCGACCGCTCCTCGCAGAGCCGTGCCACTTCTCGATCACATTGCTCCGCTTTTGCGAACCCGGGCGCGAAAGAAACTCCGCCAGCGCGGCATCGCGCTCATGGCGATGATCTGAGGTCATTACCGAAAGCAGGGTCGCGTCTGGCATCTTCGCAAGATCGAGTGCGCGCGTCTTGGGGGCCTCCTTCCTCGATACCCTCCAAATCCGTCCATGCTCACGGTCGCGCCGCGGATCGCGGAAATCCACCTCGCCATGATTGATGATCGGGTTCGACCAGTCGGCGATGTAGAGCGCGCCATCCGGGCCGATCTTCACATCGATCGGCCGGAAGTTCACGCTGTTCGTGCGCAGCACATCGCCGACCTCCTGCGCCGCGTATCCCGAGCCTTGCTCAGAGACGGCGAAGCGGACGATGCGATGCGCGCGGAAGTCACAGGTGATCATCGAACCCTGCCAGTCTGCCGGAAAGTGCGGCGACTCGATGATCTCCAGCCCGCAGAATTTCGGATAGCTGCCGGGGCTGATGCTATCCAGAGTCTTCGGTGCCTTGGCATAGGTGAAGTACATCGCGCCTGGCACGGCCCAGTTAATCCCGCCGCCGCCAGCTCCATCGGTAATGAAGGACTGCCCGTATCGATCGAACTGGTGGCCCCACGGATTGCACCAGCCATAGAAGACCGTCTCGATCTTGCTCGTCCGCGGATCGAAGCGCATCACGCCACCGCTCTTCAGCCGCATCACACCATGCGGCGTCTCGGTGTCGGTGCGCGTGTAGATACTCTGGTTCATCCAGATCTTCCCGTCTGGCCCGCGACGCAGCGTGTGAAGATTGTGGTGGGTGTCCTCGGTGCCGAAGCCGCTCAGCACGCGGCGCTTCTCATCCGCCTTGCCATCGCCATCGGTGTCCTTGAAGTAAAGCAGGTCGGTGCTTTGGCCGACATAGCATCCCCCGTCAGCCGGCAACACCGCGGTGGGCATCAGCAAGCCGGTGGCGAAAGGCGTGGACGTCTCGGCCTTGCCATCGCCGTCGCGATCTTCCAGCACCAGCACCTTGTCGTTTGGCGTCTGTCCGACCTCGACCTGCGGATAGGTCTCCGCGCTCGTGACCCAGAGCCTCCCCTTCGTGTCGAAGTTCATCTGGGTCGGCTTGAAGAGCAGCGGATTCTCCGCCCACAACGTGACTTCATAGCCATCGGCCACGGTGAATTCCGGATGCGGCTGTGGCGTGCGGGCGGCCACTGCGGAGTTCGTGCGGGGCTCCGGCTCCGGCACCACCTTGGAAAGCTGGCGCATCTCGGCGATCCGCGCGTCTTCTTCCGAGACCAGCTTGTCGAAGGCCAGGATCTCACCGGCGTTTCTCCCCTGCTCCGCCTTCCGGAAGCCAAAAATGTAGGCCATGTTCGCCGGGCGCGAGCGGTGGAAAAACCACTCGTTCTTCCGAAGGATCGCGCGACGCAGCGCGATGGCCGGCTTGCCCTGCTCCCACTTGCCTGCGCCCCAACCGAGTTCCTTCTCGATCAAGCGCGCCGCAGCGCGATAGCCCGCCGAGTTCAGGTGGATCCCATTGTCGGAAATTCCCTTCTGCGTCGCAAGCGGCTGGAGCGAGACAAACGGCAGTCCACGCTTCTCCGCCGTCTCACGCAGGATTCCGTCGATCGCGGCAAGCGACGCCTGATGGGTCTTGACCGAGTCGTCCGTCGCTCCCGGCCCTTGAAAACGCGGTGGCACGCCGAGGACCAGCACCCGCATGTCCTTCGCCTGATCCAGCAAGCGCTCGAAGTCCTTCCGGAATTCCTCCGGCGTCGGCCCGCCCGGCAGCGAGGCCGCCATGCCGTAGCCCGTGACCAGCACGTTCGGCTGGTAGGTCTTGAGCTGGTTCTGCAACTGACGCCACCCCTCCTCCGGCGGTTCCATCCCGGCCTGCAACAGGCTCAGCCCGCAGCGTGAGGCTCCATCGGGCAAATCCCCGCTCCAGCCGAGATTGCGGAACGTGACCGCGCGGTCGGCAAAGCGGGTGGTCGCCGCGATCTCGATCCAGCCCTCGTACTGCTCGCGCTCGATGAAGCCATCGCCGAGGAACGCCACCCGGTCGCCGTCCCGGAACTCGAAACGCGGCGCGGCGGTGGCGGCCAGAGTGCAGCCGGCGAAGATCAGGAAGCGGAACATGCGTGAAGAGCGTTTACGTCAGTGGGAGGCCGATTGCACCCTACTTAAATTCATAGGCCCAATTCTCCCCGAAGAGGTAGGCACCCCCATGCGCGCCTACCGGTGCTATCTTTCACCGGATTTTCATGATTCCCGGCTAGCCTGGCGCAGACCTGGCACCAAAAGTCGCCCCATGACCCGCTGGCTCATCGCTCTCTCCTCCTTCGTTCTCCCGGTGGTCGCCGGCCCTGAAAAGAAGGTCGTCGATGGCGTCACCTACCACATCCTGCACGCCAAAACCGCCGAGGTCCGCGTGATCTGGAAGGACGACAAGGGACGCCAGATCGAAACCTTCCCTCAGGCAAACGCCTACCTCACCGGCATCGGCGAAACGCCCGACACGATCATGAACGGCGGCATCTACGAGCCCGGCGGCATTCCAAGCGGCCTGCTCATCCAGAACACCCGCGAACTCCACGCGGTCAATCGCCGAGACGGCAAGGGCAACTTCTTCCTCAAGCCCAACGGCATCTTCCTCATCGGAGACACGGGCGCCGCGGTGATCGACACCACCGAATACCCTCCGGCCGGGGTAAAGGTGACCCACGCCGTCCAGTCCGGCCCGCTGCTGCTGCGACGCGGCAAGGTGCATCCGGAATTCCGCGCCGGTTCCGCCAACCGGCTCCACCGCAATGGCATCGGCGTGACCCGCGACGGCACGGTGGTCCTCGCCATGACCGATTTCCGCTCGCCGAAGTATCCGAATCTCCATGAATTCGCGACGCTCTTCGCCAGCCTCGGCTGCGAAGATGCCCTGTTCCTCGATGGCGACATCAGCCAGATGCGATCCGGCGAAGCCCTCGCGAAGGAAAGCGGCCCCTTCGGCTCATTCATCGCAGTGTTGAAAGAGACGGAGAAGCCTGCGAAATGAGGAAGCCACTCCACCCGCGCCTTCTTTCTTCCGCAGCGCAGTCGCATGGTGATCCTTTCCTAACCCACCATGAGCACACAGGCTGACTGACGATGCCCTTCAAGCACTCCTTTGAATTCAGGGATCTCGCGCCGGGTGAGAATCCTCTCACAAAATTTGGTGGTCAGCCAAATTGGCTCGACGAGCCGCAGTGGCCCCTCAGCAGGGAGTTGGGCACCCCAATGAGGTTCATCTGCCAGATCGAGATGCCTCGAGCGCTCTTTCCCGCAGGTACCGGAGACATACCGGCCCACCGGGATGCGCTGGTCCAATCGCATCTCGACCTCTTCCCTGCCGGGCCGAGGAAGATCGCCTACCTCTTCGTCACGGATAGTGAAGAGCTGCTAGCCGCGACGTCGGAACCTTACGGCGGCGAAAATGCGGTGATTCTTCAGACCAGCGGAACGACAGACGCTCCCTTCTTGAGCGTCGCGACCGGTCCTACTCTCCAACCCCGCGCGGGTGCGGAGCAGATGGAAAAGCTTCAGGAGGTTGAATTCGGCATCGCTGCATGGGAAGGCGAGGATCCTGCGTTCCTGACCGACAGCGAGATTCTCGAGCTCCCCGACGAGGACCAAGAGTCCTATCTAAGCCAAAGCGGTGGCCACAAGATCGGGGGAATACCGGGCTTCGTGCAGGCCGAACAGTTCCCGGATGACCTGCGAACATGGCATCTCCTCCTCCAATTCGACACTACCGAGGTGCCGTTCCACATCGACTTCGGCGACAATGGCGTGGGCTATCTTTTCATCGATTCCAACGCGACCGAAGGCCGTTTCCTCTGGCAATGCACCTGAAGAAGTATGGCGCGTGGAATCGAATGCCATTCCCCTTTGCCAAAACCCTGGTCGAAAAAGTTGTCCTGACATCGCCCGCTGGTTCGTTGCCTCATTGAACCACGAAACACATTCACATGGCTACGATGACCCTACCCTTCTCCGGCGGATGCGCTTGCGGCGCGATTCGCTACGAATCCACCGCCGAACCGGTGATGATGCTCCACTGTCACTGCCGGGACTGCCAGCGGGCCAGCGGCGGCCCGTTCTCGGCGTTCGTCATCGTGCCGACGGAAGCCTTCAAGCTCTTGCAAGGCACGCCCCGCTTCCATGCCTCGCCCAGCGAGGCGGGCGGCATGACCCGCCGGGGCTTTTGCTCGGACTGCGGATCGCCGGTCGCGGTCAAGCCGGACGCGGTCCCGCAATTCGTCGCAATCCGGACCGCGAGCCTCGACGATCCGAGCTGGTTCACGCCGCAGGCCGATGTCTGGACCTGCGATGCCCTTCCTTGGGATACCATGGATCCCGCGTTGCCTAAGTTTGAAAAGTACCCGGCCGGGTAAAGGCGAATACGCCCCGCTATTCATTCGGCTCGATCGCAATCCTCATCATCCTCCGTCCGCCTTCGGTCAAGGGCTCGTCATCCACGATGCGGTAAGTGCGCAGGCCACCAGCTTCGGCGATGACCTCCGGTTCCCTGGCCAGCGGGCTCCAGCTTTCCAAATTGGAGCTACCCATGCAGTGGAAGCTCAAGCTTTCCGCGGCCGACACTGTCACCTCGAATTCATAGGCCATGTGGATCTCACCTTCCATCTCGACCGGCACGAAGCGGATCGGCCGAGGCGCATCGTTCTGATCGGGATTTCCGCCGAAGAAGACCTCGAAGGCATTGGCGATGCCATCTCCATCCGGATCGCTCGCGAAGCCGATCAACGCCGGATTCCCGTGACCTTCAAAAATTCCGCCGGTGCCGGTCAATGACATGCGCACCGCTTCCTCATTCGTCTCAAGCAAGTTCGAAACAGTTACCGTTACAGGGAATGAAATCGCCTCGTCCGCGTCATTCCGGGCTGTGACCGTAAGCTGGTATTGCGGCTTCGCCTCGTAGTCGATCTCACCGGCCACCGTGATCGCACCCGAAGCACTGTTGATGGCAAACCGCCCTTCCACATTTCCACCGGTGATCTGGTAGGCAAGTGGCTCTCCCGATGCCGGATCGATGGCGTGAACGGTGCCGACCGGTGTGCCCGGCAGTGAGCCTTCGGCGACCACAAATACCGGCGATGCATTCTCCGTTTCCAGTGGCTGCGGGAGTGAAACCACTCCGACCGGCATCAGATGCTGGCCTGCGATCACCGTCGGGTTGGCAATGCCCGGACCCGTCCAACCGACGGCCAGGTGGTCGCTCCCGGCTCCTTCGCGATGGAGCGCCTCGATGTAGTAGAGCCGCCCGGCCACAAGTTCGAGGGCCGCGGACTTCTGCGAGACATACTTGGTCCACTCCCGCGCGTTCGTCGCTCCTGGAACGCTGGCGATCTGAACCGCACGCGATTCCTCAAAGGTGGGACTCAGCCGCAGCACGCTGTCATCGTCGCTGGCAATCCACAGATGATAGGTCCCGGTGACTGGAGGGATCAGGTAGGCACGCATCCGCGATCCAAAGGAACTCCCAGCGTTCGCCGGGGCTTCGAACGAAGATCTCAGTTGGACACTGGCCGGGTAGTGCGGGTAGTCAGGATGATCCAGAAGGCTTTCCACCGTTCCGCCGCTGATGCCGCTCCATGTTTCATGAGAGATATGCCCGCGAGCGCCGCCAATGAACCGGTTCTGGGTGCCAAAGGTCGACGCAAGCGAGCCCGTCCCTAACAGCGTCCAAGTCGCGCCGTCATTGCTGCCATGGAGTCTCCAGTCCTTCACTCGGCCGGACGCGGAATCCTGCCGCGGCGCGATGCTGAAGCCACCGACCTGCTGCGGCGACAGCATCTCGATGATGAGTTGGTGCGGGTAGTCCGGCAGATTGCTCCCCGACCACCGTGTGTGCCAGAAGGTAGAAGAGGAACCATCGAAGGCGCGGCTGGCCCGGCCATTCTCGCCCACCGTCTCCTCACTATCCGCCGTCACCACCCAGCCCGTCCGGTTCAGCGGCAGGCCGTTCGCATTGAGCACATTGAACTCCGAAACCACCGACCACAAATACCCTTCGTGAGGAGTCAGCGCGTCGAACTTCACGTAACGGTAGCCGCCCGTCTCTTCTTCCTCAATCAGCGTCTCCACCTCCTGAGTGCTGTAGGTGGATGCCAACGTGCCGGTTGAGACCGGTGTCCAAGTCACACCATCATTGCTGCCGTAGAATTCCCAATCCTTCACGCGGCCACCTACCGCATCCTGCCGCGGGGCAATCGAGAAGCCACCGACCGCACGGGTGGAAAGCATGTCGATCACCAGTTGGTGCGGATGGGGCGGTGGGTTACCACCGGACCACCGCGTGTGCCAGAAGGTGGTCGAGAGACCATCGAAGGCACGGGTCGCCCGGCCGTTCTCATTGGCCGTTTCCTCACTGTCTGCAGTGACCACCCAGCCCGCTCGGTTCATCGCCTGGAGATTGCCGTCCAGCACGTTGAATTCGGAGACCACCGACCAGAGCGAATTGTCGTGGGTCGAGAGAGAGACGAATTTCACGTAGCGGAACTCACCCGCTTCCGCCGGGTCCGAGGGTGGCACGGAGGCGTAGGGCATCACCTCCCACTCGAAGGTGGAGGCCACCGAGGCCCCACCCGCATCGCGAGCCGAAACGTGCACCGTATAAATCGCCACGGTGGACGGCGCGCCGGAAATGATCCCGGTCGTTCCATCCATCCACAAACCATCGGGCAGTCCACTCGCGTAAAACGTTACCGGCCCGCCACCGGGATCCGAGCCCGCGATGGGCAGATTCACCGGCTGTTGGATCGTGGAAACCTGTCGCGGCGGCGACGTCATCACCGGCGGCGGATTGCTCCCGGCCCCCGGGGCCGTCGCTTCGAGATCATCGATCTGCATCAGATACGCCACGAGCTGGCCGATCTCCGTGCCCGTGCGATGAAACAAATGCGCGTGGCGACCGCTGATGTCCCGACCGATCAGCACGGCCTGAATCGTGGGCGCGGAGCCATCGTGCAAATACGGTCCTGTCCTCCACAATCCCCGCAACGTCGGCGTGTCTAGGCCATCCAAGGTCCCGCCCAGTCGCCCCCCGGAATTCAAGGTGAAAGTGCCTACGTCATGGCGGCTGAGGCTGACGCTATCGGTGAATGCCGTCCCGCCATGACAGGACGCGCAGTTCTCCTGCCGGAAGATCTCGCGGCCCAGCACCGCATCCGCCGAGAGCGAGCCATCGACCTCACGGAAGGGACTGCGTCCCACGGTGGTCAGCGAGCCGACGTAAGCCGCCAGCGCATCCAATTCCGTACTGAAGCCCGCCTTCGATTGACCCAGCGGACGCGACACGCTGCTGGAGTTAAAGTCCGCGTCGCTCATCAATCCGGAGCCACCGCCGAGATCGCGGATCTGCCCCTCGAAATCGTGAACTTCATCGAAGTTCGCGGACCAATGGATCGGCCCGTGGCCTACGCCTCGCCCTGTTAGATCGATCGTATTGCGAAAGCCCTCGCCCATCCCGCTGAAGTCCCACACGCGGCCATCATGACCGCCATCGAGGTGACAGCTCGCGCAGCTCATGTAGCTGTCGGAGGACAGTCGCGGGTCTTCCGAGTTATAGAAGATCTGCTTGCCGAGCAGGACATCGGCAGGCAGCGCATCAGTCGTCACGGTCGGCACGATCGCCTTGAGCGGCGAGGTCCCGCAAAAGCCGGAGCACACCGTGGAAGTCGCGAGCACCGTGACCGTCCGCGACATGAAATTGTGCACGTAGAGCCGCGATCCGTCCGGGCTGATCGCCAGCCCATCCGGGGCCAGCCCGCCGGTGCCGATCGAGAAAGGACTCCCGCCGCCATAGGCATCGATCACCCAGATGAATGACGAGCCGCTGGAAACGAAGAACACCTGGTTCCCCTGCGGGCTGTAGACCAGCGAGGTCACGAAGTCGCTGTTATCAAAGTCCAGCCGCCGGCTCACCGACTCGGTGCGATCCGGCAGGCTGATGCTCGAGGCCATGCTGCGCACCGCATGCTCAAAGGTCAGGTCCTGACCATTGCGCCGCGTGCCGCGGAAAATATTGTCCTTCTTGGCCGGCACGTAGAGGTGGCTGTAGTCCGGCGAGATCGCCAGTGAGCCGAGGTAGTTCGGCAGCCCCATGCCGCCGCTCGCCGTGTCGGGATCGAGCACCGGGGCAAGATCGACCACCGACTCCGCCGTGAAGCCCGCCAGATCGATCGCAGTCACCTTCCCCGCGTCCTCCGGGGAAATGAAATGGCTGACCCACAGCGTCCCTTCGAGCGGATCGAGTGCCAGCGCTCTCGGCCACGCACCCACATTCGCCGCGCGGAGAATCGCTCCAGTCGCCGTGTCGATCTCCACGACTTGGCCGGGGCTCTCCAAGCTTACATAGGCGCGTGGCAGCGACGGATGCACCACGACGCCATGCGGCGAAGAACCTGCCGGCAATGGATACGTCGCCACCACCGCTCCGATCGTCCGGTTCAGCACGGAGAGCGATCCCGACTTCTTATTCGCGATCCACAGCGTGTTGTTAGATGCAAGTGCGAGCGCCTTCGGATCATCCCCCACCCCGGCTTCGTGGATGCGTGTGTTGTCGCTGGTGCGAATTCCCGTCACCGAGTCGTTGTCCGGATTCACCGTCCACACCACGCCATTGGCGGCGTCGAAGGCGATCGTCGAGCTTCTCACCGGCCCCTCCGCTGGAATCGGGCGGTGGATCACCTGCACATTGCTCGCCGCCGTGGAATAGGTCTGCCCCGTCATGCGGGTGCGCACCGTGACCACATGATTGCCCGGAGTGACATAGGTGTGGGACACATCCACGGCAGCGGCGTAGGCCGTCGTAGGAGAACCATCCCCGAAGTCCCACGAGTGCTCGAGCGGCTGGCCGCCGATGTTGTTCACCTCCAAATGAAGGCTCACCGTGGACCCGGTCACCGCCGGTGTCCCGGTCTCCACGGTCGTCGCATACTCGCTGACGACCTGACCGGTGGAAAAGCGGAACACCACCGAATCCGCCGGGATCGCATTCCCCGCATAGTCCCGCAGTCCGTCCGCAGCGAGGAAGACCTCGTAGGTCGTATCCGGCGCGAGATTGGCAGCGGGTGCGAAGTTCACGATGCCCTCCTTTACGCTCAAGCTGCCGGGTATCGAAGTCTGCTGACCCATCACGCGAACCCGCAAGCTGTTCGTGTCCGCAGTCCCGGCATCGATGAAGTCGGTGAAACACACGCCGACGCGTGAAGTCAGGCTGACATTGGTGGCATTGCTCGAGGGAGAGTGGAAATTAGGCACCGGCGGCCGGGTATCCTTCACGGCGTCATGAACCCCAAAGGTCAGCTTGCGCGGATTATTGTGGTCGGTCGTGATCGCCAGCACGTTCCCTAGCGGCGTGATGAAGGCGTGATCATCCGCGGGCACGATACCGGAATCCACGCGGTTCACGAAGCTGGCCGTGTTTCCGGCAAGCAGCCACTTGGTGCCGCCCGGGTAGTGCCCGATGTAGAGGTGCTCGTCCTTGCCGAAGCCATACTCCTGCCGGTCCAGCAGATCGAGGGTGGACCCGGAGGCCAAGGTGGTCGCCACGATGTTCTGCGGATTCGAGAAATCATGGCGGATGAGCGGCTTGCCCAGGCCGTAAAAGCTGCCGCCATAGACGAATCCTTGATAGCCGAGCGGCCCCGAGAAAGAGCTGACCTGCTTTGGATCGGAAGGATCGCTCACGTCCATCACCAGCGCGCTGAAGGTCGATTCGAGTGCCGCCGCATTCAGAACGAGCAGATTCCCGATCACGGTCGCCGAACGCAGCGTCATGTTGGAAAGCGCGGACCTCGGCATGTGGCGGAGCAGGACCGGATTCTCCGGATCGGAGGTGTCCACCACGTAGAGCCCGCCGCTGCCGGTCGGCGCGAAGACATAGCGCGAGCCCTGCCAGGCAGGCGCGAAGGAGTAGCCGTCGTAGTTCGAAGGCGGTGAGCCACCGGGATAGATGTAGCGGCTGACGATCGCCGGCTTGGTGGCCGCGGATTCGTCGTAAAGCGGCCCGAGATCGAGGATCGAGAAGCCGCCATTCGACCCATGCCGCTCCGACACCAGCATCAAATCGCCGGCCGTGCAAAGGTGGTGCATCTCGGCAAAGTCGCCGAAGTAATCCGGCGACGACGAGGTCTGATACCGAGCCGGTTCATCGCGCGAATCGAAGACCTCCGCCGGAGCGCTCAGGTCGCTCACATCGAAGACCGTCAGGCAGCCTGCGCCGAGCCCGCCGCCGTGGTCCGCACCCATCGGCACGATCAGGTAGCCACGATGCATCGAAACCCCGCTGATCGCCGCTCCGGTGTCCGCGAAGGAGAGGATCGTGCCGACTTGATTGGGCGCATAGGAGCGGCTGTCCAGACCCGGGCCATCGGCACCCATTGACGCCGTCCCACAGATGGCGAGCAAGGCAGACCTCCTAGCCCACCGGGACAATACGCCAATGAGCGCTTGGGCCAGCCACCGGGAACCCAGTAAGTCGGCGGCTGGAAATTTCAGGTCTGAGAACAATGTCATGGGACGTGGGACCGCGATGAATCAGAGGGTCGTGTCGATTCCCTCAGGCAGGAGGACCACAGAGACGCAAAGATCTTCTTTTACCCTCTACGCTCTGTGGTCAATAAACTCGAATTACCCGGGAAAGCACTCGCATTTCTGATGGCGGACCAAATCGTCACCGACGGCGCCGGATGAACCACGCACCCACCACGAAGGCGGCAAACACGGCGGCCCCCGGTTCCGGAACACCGGTAACATCCGCCCAAGTCGTGCCGATGCGGATGGCGTCCACCTGACCGCCGCCGGCACTTCCTCCGTTCAGCCAGAGCAGCAGATTATCCGCCACCATCGAGGTATTGTAGCTGTCCGAGGCCGTCCAGCTCACCAGCCCGGGGTTCAGGTCGATGGTCGTGCCGGGGCCATAGCGCTTAATGTCGATTGTATCCGCCACCGTCGAACTGATCATGATCCGCCCCACGATCAATGCCGC
Organism: Luteolibacter arcticus; assembly: GCF_025950235.1. NCBI lineage: Bacteria > Pseudomonadati > Verrucomicrobiota > Verrucomicrobiia > Verrucomicrobiales > Verrucomicrobiaceae > Neoluteolibacter > Neoluteolibacter arcticus. Next base: position 1,060,059 of record NZ_JAPDDT010000001.1, read on the forward strand.
GCCATTCACGCTGTTTGGCGCCTCATGCGCGCGGATGCTATACGGGCCATTATCCGCGCCCAACGTCCCGTACGAAATGAACGAGGCATTTCGAGCATCGTTGAAAGTGCCGCCGATGGAGGTCGCATTATTCCAGCTCAAGCCAGCGCCCACGAATGCCGTCGAAGTGGAAGCCGCCGTGCCCGAGGCCAGGCCGATCCCCATCGCGGTATCGAGGGGATTGTCCAGCCGCACGCTGAAGTAGAGCACCTGATCCACGCCGAAGTCGATGGTCCCGGCGAGCGGCCGCGTCGCGTAGATCGTGGTGTTCCAACTTCCGGTGTTGTTCCAAACGCCGCCGAGCGCGCCTTGGTTAGCGGGGAGCCCGGGCAGCGCTGGAACGGCCAAAGTCCCGCCGTCGAAGTTGGAGGCGGTGTAGATGCCGGTGCTGCCGTTCGTCAGCCAGTTTCCGCTGAGGCCGACCGTCGAGGCGTTGCTGCCCTGGCCATTCAAGGTTTGGTCACCACCGCCACCGGCGTTGTCGAACAACTCTTGGACGATGATCGTGGCGTGGCTTTCCGTCGCCGCAGCGAGGAAGACGGCGGACGCCGCCACGCGAAGGACTCGGGAGGTTTTGAAATTCATGTTCGTGCTCTGGTTGGGACTGGGGGATTCGTTGCGGCTCATTCGGGCAGGCTCTGTCCCGCTTTCAGGCGGAAGAAAACCTTGTCCATCGGCTGGCTTGCCGTGGCCGTCACCGTGGCGATACCTTCCACTGGCGAGACCGTCGGGATGTTGACCGTGAGTCCGCCTCCGGGTCCTTCCACGCCATCGCCTGCATACCAGGTGGTGAGGTCCTGCGACCACTCATAGGAGCCGGTCACATCACTGAGTGCCGTGGTGGCTTGTGGGTGCGTGAACGTGGTCACGGTGCCGTTGGTGGATACTTGGGTCAGCGCCGCGGGAGTGGCGACACTCGGGTCGGTGCCGAGGAAGGCTTCGAGTCCATTGTTCAAGCCATCGCCATCCGCGTCTTCTTCAAAGCCATCCAATTCGCCGACTTCATAGCCACCGATCCAAGCCGCGAAGTTCTGTGTCTCCGGCAGGATCACGAAGCCCGTCTCCGGATTGAACGTGGCCGTGCCGGTCTGGAATGCCACCGCATCCAGAGTGCCATCGATGCCCTTGCCTTCGAAGTTCGTGCGACCGAAGTAGCCGAAGCTCAGGGTCGTTTGGTCAGGGCGGGCGAACGGCCCCGAACTCAGCGAGCCAACGGAAACGCCATTCACGTAACCGGTCAGCCGCGAGGCGATGGCATCCCACACCAGCGCAAGGTGGACCTTCACTCCATTGGGCGGCAGGGCGCTGAAGCTCCGCTGCGCCGTGGTGCCATTGTAGTAGAACAACTGGAGCACGTTCGGATCCGTCTCGCTCCGCAGCCGGAAATTCGTGTCGCCCTGCACGTCGATCAGGTAGGGACTGGTCGTGATGCTGTTAGAGGAGGTGTAGGTCACCACGGCCTCCGCCACCCAGTTCTTCGCTCTCAGATCGCCGAGCGAGGTCGGATTGATGTCGAATCCGTCGAGACCATTCTCGGCTCCCGGATTGAGCGTCGCGATGCCGCTGCTCACGATCGGTGCGCCATTGGCCTTGAAGCTGCCGGTCGCGTCCACTTCATCCTCGCCCAAGGTATAGGTGGTTCCCTCCAGCGTGCCGTCGAAGTTGATCAGCAGCTTCGTCTCTAGCGGCAAGATCCCCAGGGTGGTGGTGGTCGAGACATTCGAGGGATCGGATGTCCCGGATCCGTTCACGACAATCACCCGGTAGTCGTAGGAGGTGTTCTCCACGAGTCCGGACAGGCTGTCCAAGTGGTGGGTGGCATTCGCCGGTACTGTTGCCACCGTTGCCCAGGTATTGGCGCCCGCCGGCGAACGCTGGATGGTGAAGCCAGTCTCGGTGGCGAAGGTATCGCTCCAGAAGAGATCCACCTCATAGGCAGCGCTGGCAACGGCTTCGAGGTCCGCCACGGACAAGCCGGTGGGCGGCGTGACGAACGAGCGATTCTCCTCGCTCCAGCCTTCCAGATCCGGATCGGCTGCGGTGTTCACCGCGCGGAAGCGGTAGTAGTATCGGGTGTCCGGTGCCAAGCTTGTGATCGAGCCGGTCACGGGTCCTACCGCCTGTGTGCCGAGAAGGTTAGAAAAGGTCCAACTCCCGGCATCCGTGCCCCTATCGGCGCTGTCCCAGTAGAGGGTGACGTCAGACGGGGTAACGAAAAGATTCGCGCTCGCCTGAGCCCCGCTGGCGGTGATGCTCGCCACCGCGGCGGAAGACATGGCCGGCTGCTCCATCGAAGCCAGCGTCACGCCGGTCACATCCGTCCATGTATCGCCGAAGCGGATCGCATCCAATTCTCCGGAGCCCTGTCCATTCATCCACAACAGCAGGTGGGTCGCACTCATCGACGAACTCACCGTGCTGCTGGCACTCCACACGATCGCGGTCAGGTTGTTGTCGATCGTCTGGTTCGGCGCGTAGCGCTTGATGTGAATCTCATCGGGATCGGTAGCGTGGATCTTGATTCGCCCGACCAGCAGGCCGTGGGCATTGACCGGGTTCCCGCTTTCGTAGGCGCGGATTCCGTAAGCGCCGCTCTGCTGATCCAGCGCTCCATGGCTGATGTAGGGCGAGTTGCCCGCCTGATTCAGGGTCTGGCCGATGGCAACCGCATTGTTCCAACTGAACCCGGCGCCTACGAACGAGCTGGAAGTCGCGCTTCCCGAAGCCAGTCCTACACCCATGGCAGTGTCCCCCGGATTGTTCAGGCGGACGCTGAAAAAGATCGTGCGCTCCGCGGCAAAGTTGACCGGTGTCGCCAGTTGCCGGGTCGCATAGATGCTGGTGCTATAGCTGCCGGTGCCGTTCCACACCCCGCCCAGCGCACCGCCGTCGGGCGCCAGCCCCGGCAGCGAACCGTTGACGTTGAAATTGTTCGCGGTGTTGATGTTGGTGCTGCCGTTGGTGGCCCAATTGCCGGTGAGGCCGACGGACGTCGCGGTGCCGGCGGCCACGTTGAGCGAGGCATTCCCGGAGGAGATGTTGTCGAACAGCTCCTGGATCAGGATGTCGGCATTCGCCACTGAGGCAGAGGCCGCCAATGCGAGGAGGGTTGTTAGTTTTGAGTTCATGGGGTTTTGGGTCTTGTTAGGGGAAAGAGAGTCTCAAGAGTCCTGCGCTGGCGTGGTGGGTGGCGCAGGGGTTTCCGGCACGGTAAGAGCGCCCGGTGAATCACCCGAAGCGGGTGACTGTGGCGGCTTGCCCGGCTCATCGTTGGAAGAGGACGACTCGTCGGAATCGAAGCTGAAGGTCACCGAGCCGCGGGCCTCCTCGATCCGGATCTTGTTCTCGCTGTTCACGCGCGACACCTCGCTCGCCCCGCAGGACAGGGCATAGCCGAAGCCTTCATGCCGGTAGCCGATCGCGTGCCTGGTGACGTTGACCACCGGAGGCTGCTCGTCCTTCGCCCACGTCATCTCAAGTCCCCAATCGTCGGGCGCGGAGGTGCCGGTGAGTTCGACGGCAAGCTTCGTCGGATCACAGCGGAACCGCAGCGCCCCCCCGGCGGCGAGTTCGCAGGAAACCACCAGTGAATCCGCGCCGGCATCCTGCACCTTTGGCTCGCCCTTGGTCCGCAGCGGTTGTGAGCCACCGGAGGCGTGGACGACGCCGCGGATACCAGCGATGTCACCGGGCTTGCTCCAGTGGAAGCCATCCATCACCGGCAGCGTGTCGTAGGTCGCCACCGCAGTCGTCTCGTGCTTCTCCAGATATCGCTCGGCGTAGTCCTGATTGAAGACGTGAAGGTCGCGGATTCGCCATTGATCGCCTTCCCAGCAGAGGTTCACGCGGTAGAACCGGCTCTCATACCAAATGCTGCGGTTCGCGTCGCCCTTCGAGTCTTCCAGCGCCACCACCGCGCTCGCAGGGGTGGTCTTGAAGGTATCGCGGAACCATTTCCCCGACTCGCCCAGTGTCTCCACGCGGATCTTCCTTTGGTCCCGTAGCGCCGCCAGCTTGGCATACTGATACGTCAGTCCGACCGACATCGCGGGCCAGCCGAAGGAATTCTCCTGCCCCGCCTGCATGTAGGAGAAGGCGAGGTTCGGGCGATTGAAGTTCGTGTCGAAAAACCAATCAATCCACTTCGGATCGCCGCCACCGGGACGATAGACCGGCTCCAAAGTGACCACTCCCTGCCACGAGCTGCCGATGCCTTGGTCATACTGATGCACCGGATCGCTGCCCAGCATCCGGAAGACCGGCACATTCAGCTGACGCTCCGCCGTCTGCGCGGGCATGAAGGCATTCAGTCGGCTCGGGTAGTAGGCCTGGTTCCAGTAGCCGCCCCACAGCGTGTAGCCGTCCGTGCCGCTCTGGTCCTTGCAATTGCACGCCGCAGAAACCCCGTATTGATCGTGCAGGTAGTTCAGCGTCGGCGCATCGATGATCCAGCAGCCCGCGGACTTCGGATGCTTGCCGAAGACCTCCTTGAATTTCGCCATGTAGACATCCATCAGCTTCTTCCGCTCCTCAACCGGATAGCCATGGGTGAAGCCGACATTCACATGCCAGTCCCATGGGAAGCGGCCGCGCCACTTGATGCCCGCGGCCTCCACCTGCGGTTGCACCACCTCGATCCACGCGCCGATCTCGTCGTCCGGGCCAATCTCGCGCTTCAGCAGTTCGATGATGTCCGGGCGGATCAGCGCGTCATACTGGATCAGCCAGGTCGTTGGCAAACGGTGCTGGCGCGCCAACTTGATCTGCCGCTCCACCGGCTCCACCAGATCGACGTGGCTGCGAGGTTCCACCCCGCGGATGAAATTGATGATGTTGACGATGTCCGGCCCCTCGGCTCGCCCCGCGCCCGCTTGGCCCAGCAGGGCAGCGAGCGCCAGAATCAAGGCCTGAGCCGGCTTCCACGAATTGATACGAAAATTCATTCCTCGATACGGCCGGCATTTGGTCCCCGACCAATCCCGACAGTATCTCGCCAACGCGTTCTGCCTACCTCTCCAACCGGAGAGAAAAGCGCGGCCTCCTGGATGGCTAGCTTCGTAGCGGAGCGACCTCGTCGTTTCTGCTGAGGACGGCGGATTCACCCCGAGAGCGCATCCGTCCCCACGATGCGGACCCGCCTCCGCCGGGAGCATCCGCTACGAGACTCCCCTCACTGCAGCCCCTTGAACTTCATCGCTGCCTCGGTGCGATTGTGCACGTGCAGCTTGGTATAGATACTCCTCAAGTGCCAGCGCACCGCTTCCACGGAGACGCCCAGCCGGTTCGCGATGTCCTTGTTGCCCATCCCGCAGGATAGCAGTTCCAGCACCTCCGACTCACGGCGTGAGAGGGACCCCAGCTCCTGGCTCTGCTGTTGCTGCTCGCTGAAGTACTGGATCACCTTCATCGCCACCCCGCCGCTCATCGCCCCGCCGCCGCGCCGCACCTCACGAATGGCGGAGATCATTTCATCCGGCGTCGAGCGCTTCAGCAGGTAGCCATTGGCACCGGCTCGCAGCGCACTGAAAATCCGCACCGGGTCCTCGTAGACCGTCACCATCACGATCAGCACGTCAGGCATCGTCTCGCGGAGACGTCGCACGCAATCGATTCCAGACATGCCGGGAAGCTGGATGTCCATCAGCACGATCGCCGGCGAGAGTTTCGGCAGGATCTTGAGCGCCTCCTCGCCGGTCGAGCACGTCACCACGCACTCGAGATCCGGCTCCAGCTCGATGATCGTCTTCAGGGCATCGCGCGTAGTGTGGCTGTCTTCCACCACTGCGACCGGAGTTTTCGAGGTTGGGGATTGGGCTTCGTTCATGAGGATCTCAAGGGGAGCGTGAGGCTTACCACGGTGCCACCATCGGGACGGGTGGCAATGTCGCATTCGCCGCCAAGGTCGTGCATTCGCTCGTGCATCCCGGTGATGCCCTGGCTGCCGGGCTGCGGCGGGTCCGCGGCAAGAATACCGCTGCCATTGTCCGCGATGCTGACGACGAGGTTGTCCTTCTCCACGCGGACGCCGAGGTCCACGCGGTCCGCACCGGAGTGCTTGATCACGTTGTTGAGTGCTTCCTTGAACGCCAGCAACAGTGAGTGCCGCGAGCGCGAGCCGAGGCTCCGGCTGGGAATGTCCACCGGCTTCACGGGGTCGCAACGGATGCCTGCCGGCTTCAGCAGGCGCTGTGCATGAAGCCAGAGGTAACCGGCAAGGTCATCGACCGAGTCGTAGTCTGGATTGATCGCCCACACGATCTCATCAAGCGCGGAAACAAGCGACCGCGAGACATCGCCAAGCGTCCCCAAATAATTCGACTTCGTCGTCGCGGGAATGGCGGGATTCCCGATCAGAGAGCCGAGCAGGCCGATCTCCGTGAGACCAGCGCCCAGCTCATCGTGCAAGTCACGGGCGACCCGCGCCCGTTCGATCTCGAGCGCCCGCTCGGATTCCGCGTGTTCCTTCTTGGCGATCTCCATGGTGAGCTGAGAGGTCCGGCGTCGCACCAATCGCTGGAGAATCGCCGCCCATGCCAGCACCAGCGACAGCCCGCCCAAGAGCACCGCCACCAACAGCAGCAGGCGGCGCGTGCTCCACCACGAGGGACGCGAGACGAGCTGCAGCGCCTGATCACCCGCCGTGCGAATCTCGAAATCCCCGGGGCCCATCGCAAGAGGAGCGGAAGTCGCCGCGAAGTAAACGCCGTCCACCCGCACCACCGAGTCGCGAAGAAAGGTCGCGTCACTGGCAGAAGCGGAGGGCCCCACCGCAAAGTAGCGCAGCTCTCCCGACTCCAGCTCAAGCCTCCGCTCACCACTCTGGATCGTGTCGCTGATCACGCGGCCATCCATTCTTATGAAGAACCCATCCTGCGCGAGGTCCGGCAGCTTCGACGGCTCCGGCATGCGTGGCTCGGGCAGTGCCTCATGAGCCAGCACCCGCACCACCGGCTGCACGATCACCGGCGAGATCGGGCCAGTGCGGGCGAAGCCCACGACCTCCACCTGGTCGCCGGGCACGGTGCCTTGGGCGGAGTCGCTCACGATCCGCAAAGAGTACGTGCCATCCGAGACGAGCAAGGTGTCGTCATTGCGCGCCATCATCTGGCCACGCCATCGCACACGGTTCAGCGCGGTGGACTTCGAGGTGAAGCGCCACAAGTCCGGCACCGTCACCATCGGCACTTCGCGGGGATCGGCAGGAGCCAGTTCGATCACCGAAAGGCTGGCATTGCCCAGCGAGAAGACCCCGGGACTCAGCCGCTTGAGCTGGCGGCTCCAACTGGTGGCAAACACCCCGCGAAACTTGAGCCGCGCTCCCACCAGACTGTTTGCCGGCACACGCAGCAACTCCACCGGCAACGGGTAGAATTGATTCGATTGCAGCACCGCGGTGCCGTCGCGCGTCAACAGCTCGACCCGCTCCGCCTCGTGCGAGATCACGATTGCCTCGATCTCCACCAACTCGGCATCAAGGCTGCCGTTGAGAAGTTCTTCCCAATTCGGTCGCCGCGGCGGCGGCAGCGCGCCGGGACCTTGGAAGCGGCACCGCTCCGCCACCACGATTGGTGAGAAATCGCCGGGCGCGGTGATCCCTTCCACGATCCATCGCTCGCCCAACTCCGGCAAGGGGGTTGGCGGCGCGTCTTCCGTGAGGACGAAGATGCCGCCACTTTCATCCTGCAGGACAATCGAGCGGTAGTTCGCCATCGTCACCACCCCTTGGAGTAGCACCCGCTGCAATTTCCCCGCCTCCTCCGGCTGCAATTCGCGGACCTGCCCGGCCCACGTCAGTTGCCGGGCTGGATCCGTCCAGGGCGCCTCGAAGTGGACTTGCTCCGCAGCCAGCACGCACAATCCACCCTCATAAGCCACGCCGGAGGCGGTGATGCGCCGGCCGACCAGCTTCCACACATCGAGCCCGGCGGGATTCAGCACCGTTACCTCGGAGCGCTTCTGATCGGTGGCCACCTCCAGGCGAAGTTGCTGTCCCTCCAGCGCCGCGTAGGTAATGCTGCCCGCGATCTGCCGCCACGACGAGGTCGCCACCGGCGGCCGCTCCGGCAGGATCCGCCATGCCGGCCGGGTGCCGCCAATCTTCAACCGCGCCCCATCGTCGCATCGCAGACGAAACGTGTAGTTACCCTCCGTCGGCACTTCGATCTGTCCGGAGAACCGCAACGCCACATCCTCCATGCGTCCCACCGGCGTCGCATCGATTTGCGAAACCACGCCTGTCGCATCGCCAGCGCCGCTCGCCGGCACATCATCGAGCGAGCTGATCTCCTTCACTGGGAAACGCTCGTAGCTCAATCCCTGTGCCTTCCCCTCCTCATGCCACAGCCACGTTCCGGGAATGATCTCATGACGGAATCCCGGACCCTCCAGCGCGAGCTGCAAGATCGACGCCGCGCGACCATTGAACCACTCCAACTCCAGCGGATGCTTCCCTTTCGCCAGGAACAAGGAACCGCTGCGTTCAAGCGGCGGGTGACGGCCGTCGATCTCGATCAACGGACCGCTCCCGCAATCGATCTTGAACCCTCGACGCACGAAGCGGCTCGGCGGAAAATCCAGCACGATCCCCTTCCCCACTTCGATCTGTTTCCACGCCTCCTCCGGAAGCGCGACCTCCAGAATCGTCGCGCCCGAATCATCCTCCAGCGCCAACCGGCCGCCGACGGAATCCGCGGCCAGGACCGCACCGGAAATCTGTGCCGGAATGCGAACGTCTCCCTCTTCCACCGAGCGCTCCCACAGCGTCCGCAACGACATCGGCTCCCCCCGCGCGACCGTCGCCAACGAGACCAGCGCGAACAGCAGCCATCCGGCAACCGCGGCCCGCCGCTCCCCGGCCCGTCCCCATTCCAGCCGCGCCTGTCTCGAAATGACTCCCTTCACGTCTCTCTGGTTTCTCCCACGCCCTCGCCGCACTCCCAATCTCAAGCTGCGCCATACCTCATTTCTCCCCGAAAGGAGAGAAAAGAGGAAACGCTGGGAGACTACGGAGGACCGACGTTCCATGCTTCCGCCAAGGCTAGGCCCGGCTGGGCGCGGCCCTCGGAATCCGCGGATTGAGAGCTCTGCACCGTGAGAAACTTACCCGGCCGTGGCACCGGGCCATGCAGAAACAAACAAGGCTTTCACGGCAGCCTCGAACTCACCCGGAAAATTCCCCGGCTCGCCGTGGCGTCCAGCGCGCGGATCGTCGTTCCTTCCTGCCCGGGTGTATAAGGCAGTGCGATTTCCCAAAGTCCGCTCCCCTCGGCAAAGTGCTCCACCGCATAAAGTCGTGCAGGTGAAGAGACATAGGAAATCGTGCCCGTGCCGGGACCGGTGCGGATGAAGGTGGCCATGAACCGAGAGTTCCCGGTGGAGGGATTACTTACCCCCAGGAATTCGGTCCGGTTGCTCTGCCCGTCACCATCCAGATCGGCATCCGGTTCCGCCTTCCGGGCATCGATGTCCGTGGCGGAGAACTTCTCCATCATCCATGAGTAGTAGGCAGATTCCTCGGCAAAGGCGCCGCCCATCGCCTGCTGACCGCTGGCGCTGAAGTGCAGCTCATCACCATTCATGCCAAAATCATCGGTGGAAAAGACCGCCGTCCGCGGATCGGCCGCGGCCACGGCATCCTGGGCCGCCCGCACCTGATCCAGCCAAGTGGCACTGATCGCGGTCTGCTGGCTGGACAATCGGGCGATCACAAATGCGAGCGAAGCGCCATACGTCGTCCGGACGTCCGCGATGAAACCTGTTAGATTCGCCTGATAGAGCCCGGCCGAGGACGCGGAGGCATCGCCCTCGCCCTGCATCCACACCATCGAGTCGAGTTCCAGCGTGGCGGACGGATGCTTGGCCGCCAGTGCGGCGAGTCCTTCGGTGACGGTCTGTTGAAAGGTCACGTAGTCCGGGCCATCGTTCGTGGTGGTGGCATCTCCGCCTCCCTTCCACTGCGTCTTGAGGTCGGTTCCGCCGTTCGCATACTTGATGATCGCCACGCGGGTCCCGGCCTCGTGCGCGTGCAGGTCCGCCAGCCGCCGTCCCAGCACGATCTCCGGACCGAATTGCGAGGTCTCGCTCAAGCCCGGGCGCAGCGTGGTCAAGCTGCCCGAGCCACCTTCCACCCGATAAAAGAAGTCCACATCGGACTGCGGGGATTGAAGGTTCGCCGGCAGGCTCGCCACCATGGCCCGGCCATCGGCATTCGATTGTCCGGCGAGCAGGATGATGCGGACCTTGGTCACCGTGGAGGGCGTGGTGGCTGGCTTCTCCTCGTCATAGATCGCCGTCACCTGTGAAGCCGAGAGCGCGGCAGGCGTTACCCGCACTTCATCCAGCGTGCCATGGAAGTTGTAGTGCATCGAAGTCGTCGGATACGCCTTGCCGATGCTGTCGATGGCAAAGGAGGTGTTGCCCGCCAGGGTCTCACTCACCTGACCGTCCATGAAGAGCGTGAGGTTGCCCGTCCCGTCAGCCACCAGCGCGTAGTGGCGAAGTTCGCTGTCCTTCGGTGAGGTGAAGTCGAGCGTCGTCCCGGTCGAGGAGCGGAAGCGCAGGCCGGTATTGCTGTCGTTGAGCCAGATGAAGTCGTTGGTATTGTCCGAGCGGCCCATCACCATCCCCTTGTTCGTGCCGATGCCGTCGCGGCGTGCCCACCACGTGGCCGACCATGGCTGGGTGGCCGTGTAGTAGCCCGGCGCGGGCAGCGTCACGCGCGACGTATCCGCGCCATCCAGGGCCAGCGCGCCGCTCCCCTCCACCACCGCCTCGGGAGCGGTGGTGATGGTGGCGTTTCCCTGGGCCGCGCCGTGGAAGCTGCCGGAACCGCTGTCATTGAGGTTCCCGTCGAAACGGTAGTGGAAGCCCGCATACGGCGATCCGGCATCCCGGTCATTCGATGAGTAAAGAGAGCTGATCTCAGCCGGCCCGAGGGCCTCGTCGAAGATCCAGACTTCGTCGATGTGGCCATTGAAGTCGAAGTCGTTGGCAGCGGTGTAAGCCTCTCCAATCGTATCCACGATAAAGCCAGTCTGCTTGCCGTTGGCGGTGCTGAAAGGCTGTCCGTCGACGTACACCGCGATGGTGGTGCCGTAGCCCACTACCGCATAATGGTGCCAATCATAATCCCTCGCCACCGCGAAGTCGGCTTCCCTCTCGGCAGCATTGGACGACCCCCGCCAGCGCATGCCGATGCCGCTCGCATCATTCAACCCGATGAAGTGGTTCGTATTATCCCGCTGGCCGATGACCATGTCCCACTGGCTCGCCCCTCCGGTATCCCCGGAAGACTTCCTCGCCCAAAAAGTGACCGTGTAAGGAATGCCCGAGCTAAAGGTCTTCGACGGGATGGAAATGAAATCGCGGTCCGCATGGAAATTCATCGCGCCATTTCCAAACTTGAAGTCCCCCGCTGCGCTCACGATCCCGCTGTTCCCCACCGTTCCATTGTCCGTCAGCGTCCCGTGCCGGGCATTGCCGGAGACGTCGGAGTAGTCGGTGTCGAATGAGTAGTGAGCCCATACGCCTGCCGTGGCAGGGAGGGCATGCAATACGGCGGCACAGGAAATCAGGCGGGAGGAGATCATGGATTGATGGGTTTCATGGGTTGGCACCAAGCGCTTGGGCACGCCGGCATTAGGGAATGCGGAAACCACCGATCGGTTAGCAGGATTTCCCGGAAAATTCCGCCGGCTCCCTTCAATCCGCCGCGACGAACCGGTTCTCCTGATAGAGAATCCTCACCTGCTCATCGCTCAACGCACTGCGCATGATGAACAGTTCATCCACCATCACCGGCACATTCCCCGGTCCACCGGGCATCATGCTATCATAGGCCACGCGCAACCGCGTCTGTGGTCCGCTGCCGACCCGCGTGTCCACGTCCGTGCCCATCGTCGCCCAGGTGGTGGGCACCCGCTCGCCATCAATGTAGTGGTTGACCTTCACCTCGCCGCCCTCGCTGACTTCCCCGGTGAAGACGCAGGCGATGTGATGCCACTTCCCATCGAGCACCCGCCGGCTACCGATCCTGCCTGCTGTTAGGAAACCGTTTGCTCCCCACTGGGTGCCGATGATCCCTGAGATGCAGTGAGCCCGTAGGGTCCAACTGCCCCCCTCGATCGATTCATCCCCCCACATCACGACCGAGGGAGTGTAGTACACATTGCTGGTAGTGTAGCGGCGTGGAATCGGTGCCCCCTTGACCCACACCGCGATCGTTCTCGGCCCGCCGCCGGAGATGCCGGCAAAGGCACTTTCCGCGAATGCGTTCCCATCTGTTAGATCCAGCCCTGAGCCAAACGCGCCCTCCGTAAGCCGCGGCGTCACCGCCTGCCCGTCCAGTCCCCGGACCTGCAATGGAGCGGGAGTCATGCCCCGCGCCGTTGCCGGAAAGGCACCGGCAGATTCCTCATCAAAGCTCCAATGGATGTAGGCCGGCTCACGCTGCAGTTCCTCCACGAATAGCCCCGGATCCGCAGGCGCCAGCCTGGATCGACCGACCAAATCCGCGATCGCCGCTTCGCCGGTGCGGAGCGTGGTGGGAGAGATTCCCGGCAACTTCGATTCCAGTCGTACTTCGCCGGCCTCCACCTGAATGCGGTCGCTGCCGGTCGAGACCGCCACACCGAAACGAGTCGCGGAACAACTCGCCCTCAGTCGCTCCGTCATGACCATGAAATCCGTATCCTGCTCACTTGTCTCAAACCACGCCTTGCCTTGCGAAACGCTCACCCGCTGCGGATCGCTGATTTCTAGAATCGCCGGCCCTTCCACGACGATGCGCGTGCGCTTCCGCGTCACGATCTCCAGACTCCCCCGGTTCACGACTAGGCGCGTGCCCGGCCGGAATTCCCCATCGGGCCCGATGCCGCCATTGGTGTACTCCCACAGTGTCTTCGCGCCCGCGGTGACTTGGGCAGGCGGTTGCTCTTTCGTCTGCAGCATCAGCAGGCTCCCGGCCACTGCCAGCAGCGCGACCATAGCCGCAGCCGCCACATAAATAAGCCGTCGTGGTCGCGGTTCCCGCGAATGCTTTGGAAACGTCACCACGCTACTTTCGTCCTGCCCATCTTCCGGGATCGACGCCTCGGCGGACCAGTGCAAGAGCGTGGCGAATGCCATGTGCTCGCGATAGGCCCGGCGTGCCTCCGGATCCTCGCGCAATTGCAACATCAGCCACCAATGGTCGTCCGCGCTGATGATGCCGTCTTCCAGATCTTGGAAGGCCTGCTCCAATCGCCGGGAATCGGGGAGGCGCGATTTCATGGCAGACATTCCCCGCCGATCCGGTCCTCGATGCAGCGCTTCAATGCCGCGCGCAGCCGGAAAAGCTGCACCTTCAGGCCGCTCAGCGAACGCCCGCGATCCACCGCGAAATCCTGCAAGCGGCTCTTCCGCCAATAGCGCTGCATCAGCAGGTCACGATCTTCCGGCCGCAGTTTTCCCAGACACGCGCTCAGCGCCTCCAGCCGGCGCTCCGTGAATTCCGGTTCGGCTTCATCCTCCATTTCGTCCGCCAGCAAGCCGGCCACGTCATCATCCAGCGTCACCCAGCGTCGCTGCTTCAACACGCGCAGGTGCGCCATCACTTGGAAGCGCGCGATCGTCAGCGCCCATGCCCGGAAGTTCGTGCCGAGTTCGAACTGCGCCCGCTTCGCCCACAGCAGCGTGTTCACCTCCTGGATCACGTCGTCCGTTCCCGGAGCCCCGGGCAGCAGCGAGATCACAAACGAACAGATCACCCCTTGGTGCTCGGTCAGCAGCTTCACAAAGTCCTTGTCCGGATCGTCCGCCATGGATGGGTCTCCCTCACCTATACGGGAAATTCCAAAAGGTTAGCATGCCTTCCCGGTTTTTCCGTGGCAGTGCGAAGCCGCGCCCGAAATCCCGCTCTCATCCCTTTGCGGGCGCTACCTATGAATAATTGGAGGTGCCCACCAGCCCACTCGGAAAACCCTCAAAAACCACGGGAACACAGTGGCAATCAAAGGATTCCCAACCTCTTCCCCGTCCCCTCCCACGCCACCCCAATTTCTCCGTCACCCGTCCCGAAACCTGCCTGACAAACCTCCGCGAAATGCTGGTTCCAGCGACATTCCTTTCGTCAATTTCGCCCATTTCGTTGTCGATCCTCCTCTCCGTTGCTCGCCATCCCGCCCTCCGCGAATCGAAGGAAACCATCCTCCTCCCACCCTCCACGAAGCCCGTTTCGCGCCGGCTCCCATTCGGGGAGTTCTCCCTCCCGCCCCTTCCGAAAAGCTCGCAGTTGAAAGGGATTTGCGCTCCTTTTGGTATTCGAGACGCCGACCACGCCACCCCGTTTTCCTGCCATCTTGAAAGCCCTTCTACCCATCTGCTCGATCCCGCTGTTTGCCTTTCCCTCCGGCCTCCGGGCCGAGGACTCGGCACCGGTGGATTTCAGCAAGGATGTCCGGCCCATTCTTTCGAACCGCTGCTTCAAGTGCCACGGCCCGGACGAAGGAACCCGCAAGGGCGGCCTGCGTCTCGATCTCCGAGACTCCGCCATCGGCAAGGGCGAGTCCGGTCACCTCGCCATCGTCCCGCACAAGCCCGACGAGAGCGAACTCATCAAGCGTCTCGTCTCCACCGATCCCGACGAGATCATGCCGCCCGCGAGCGCCAAGATGGAGATGCCGGAGAGCGAGCGCGAGGTGCTCCGCCGGTGGATCGCCCAAGGTGCGGAATACAAGGATCACTGGGCCTTCGTGGCACCGGTTAAAGCACCGCTCCCCGCCGGTGACTCGCAGCATCCGATCGATCAACTCGTCGGGAAGCGCCTCGCAGCGGAGAACATGACACCTTCTCCGGAGGCCGGGCAATACCAGCTCATCCGCCGCGTGTCCTTCGACCTCACCGGACTGCCACCGTCGCAGGAAGAGACCCGCGCCTTCATCAATGACACCACCCCGGGCGCGTATGACCGGCTGGTGGATCGATTGCTCGCCTCACCCGCCTATGGCGAGCGCTGGGCACGCCGCTGGATGGACCTTGCGCGGTATGCCGATACGAATGGCTACGAGAAGGACCGCGAACGCAGCATATGGCCGTGGCGCGATTGGGTCATCCGGTCGCTCAATGACGACATGCCGTTCGATCAGTTCACGATCCGGCAACTCGCCGGTGACATGCTGCCGGGGGCCACTCCCGACGACGTGATCGCCACCGGCTTCCACCGGAATACGATGGTCAACGAAGAGGGCGGCATCGATCCGCTCGAGTTCCGCTACCACGCGATGACAGACCGCGTCGCCACCACCGGCACCACTTGGCTGGGCATGACGGTTGGCTGCGCGCAGTGCCACACCCACAAGTACGACCCCATCCTGCACACGGAGTACTTCCAGTTGATGGCCTTCATGAACAATACGGAGGAGATTCGATATGAACTCCCCGATCCCACCCTGGCCGGACGCCAGGCCGCCCGCGACCAGCAGGTGGCCGACCTCATCGCAGGGCTACCGTCCAAGTGGCCCGCGTCCCCGCCGCCCGCAGCCACACTTTCCTCCGTCACCAGCGAGTCCGGAGAGCCGGCGAAGATCCTGCCGGATCAATCCGCGCTCTTCGCCGGGCCCGGAGCGAACAAGGACACCTACACCCTTTTCTTCGATGCGAAGGACGGCGCGGTCGATCGCATCCGGCTCGATGCCCTCGCCGATCCAGGGATCGTCTCCGGCGGCCCGGGACGGACGTCTCACGGAAACTTTGTCCTCAGCGAGATCCAGGTCTTCACCCGCACGAGGGCCACCGGCTCGGAGTGGCAACCCGTCGAGCTGGCCACCGCCAGCGCTGCTGTCGAGCAGACGGGCTACCCGGTCGCCGCGGCGATCGATGGCAAGCTGGAAACCGGTTGGGCCGTTCAGAAGGACGGTGCGCCGCTCAAGGCGGACAAGGACGCCACCTTCACCTTCAAGGCTCCCGTCGCCACCAACCACACGCCGCATTTCATGGTGAAGCTGGTCCAGGCCCACGGCAGTTCGCACACCATCGGTCGCGTCCGCCTCGCCGTGAGCGGACCGGACGACGACAACAAGCGCGACAACAAGGAAGCTGTTAGAGACGCCTACGATGCATGGTTGGAGCGGACCCGTGCCACCACCGTGCCATGGACCCTGCTGGAGCCGGTGAAGATGGACTCGAATGAGCCCGTGCTGACGCTGGAGAAAGACAAGTCCGTCTTCGTCTCCGGCGATACCACGAAGGACGATCGCTTCGTCCTCACCTTCAAGGATGTCCCCGCGGGAGCATCGGCCATCCGGTTGGAGGCGCTGACCGACAAGCGCCTGCCTGCCTACGGACCCGGCAAGACCTACTACGAAGGCCCGAGCGGCGACTTCCTACTCTACGACATCATCGTGAAGGCGGATGGTCGCGAGCTGAAGGTGGCCACCGCGAGCGCTAGCAATGCGGGCAGCGGCGGCAATCCGCTGCTCGCCATCGATGAAGATGATCTCACCGGCTGGGGCCCCGCCGGGCGCTTCGGCGAGGATTGCCAGGCCGTCTTCAATCTGGCCGAGCCCTTGCCCGCCGCCCGCGAGCTGACAGTGGAGCTGCGGATGGGCCGGCACTACGCCGCCACCCTCGGGAAATTCCGCCTCGCCGCCACCACCAGTGATTTCGCGAAAGCACCGGCCCAACTCCTGCCGCTGGAGTTGGAGGAAGTCCTCGCCAGTGACAATGTCAGCAAGATCGCCAGCCAGCGCCCGGCTCTCTTCCGCTACTTCCTCCTGAATGCCCCGGAGCTGACGAGCCACACCAACCCCATCCGCGAGCTACTCAAGCCGCTTTCGTCCACGCCCACCCTCGCGATGGCGGAGCGGGATCCGCAGCACCCGCGGAAAACCTTCCGTCACAATCGCGGCGAGTTCACGCAGCCCGCGGAAGCCGTCTCGCCGGACGTCCCCGCCTTCCTGCCGCCGATGGATCCGAAGCAGCCGAAGAACCGCCTCGGCTTCGCCCGCTGGCTGGTCTCGCGCAGCCATCCGCTCACCGCACGCGTCGCCGTGAATCGCCAGTGGCAGGCCTTCTTCGGCACCGGACTCGTGAAGACGCTCGATGACTTCGGCTTCCAAGGCGAGATGCCGAGCAATCAGGAACTGCTCGATTGGCTCGCCGTGGACTTCATGGACAATGGCTGGTCGATGAAGAAGCTCCATCGCCAGATCGTCACCAGCGCCACTTACAAGCAGAGCTCGAAAGTTACACCCGAGTTGTTAGAAAAGGATCCGCAGAACCGCCTGCTCGCCCGCGGCCCGCGCGTCCGCGTGGAAGGCGAGATGGTCCGCGACCTCGCGCTCAGCGCCGCCGGCCTGCTGTCTAACAAGATGTATGGCCCGCCGATCCGGCCACCGCAGCCGAACAGCGTGACGGAGGCCGCCTATGGCGGGATGTCTTGGAACGTCAGCCAGGGAGAGGATCGCTATCGCCGCGGCCTCTACATCTTCGCGAAGCGCTCCGCGCCCTTCGCTTCCTCCATCACCTTCGACGCGCCCACCGGGGAAGCCTGCATCGCCCGCCGCGAGATGGCGAATACCCCGCTGCAATCGCTGGTGCTTCTCAATGACGAGGTTTTCTTCGAAGCCGCCCAAGTGCTCGGCAAGAAAGTCGCGGCCCTCTCCACCACGCCTGCGGAGAAAGCCACCTACATCTTCGAGCGTTGCCTGATCCGTCCGCCAGAGCCCGGCGAAGTCGACATGCTCGTCACCTTCTACAACAGCCAGCTTGAACGGCTGAAGAAGGGCGAGCTCAAGACCGGCGAACTGATGCCCGCCGGCTCCACCGACGATGAAGCCGCATGGATGACGGTCGCCCGCATCCTCCTCAATCTCGACGAAACCATCACCCGGAACTGACCCGATGAATTGCCACGATTCACTCTTCGCGCGACAGCACCTCCCGGGCAGCGACGTCAGCCGCCGCTGGTTCCTCAGGGAGTGCGGCCTCGGCGTCGGCAAGATGGGACTCGCCTCGCTGTTAGGCGATGCGCTCATCCAGAGCGCTGCCGCCGCAACTTCCACATCGTCCGTCCCGATCGGCGCGAATTACCCCGGCAAGGCCAAGTCGGTGATCCATCTGTTCATGGCCGGCGCGCCGTCGCAGCTCGATCTCTTCGACCCGAAGCCCGAGCTGGCGAAGCTCGATGGCAAGCCCTTGCCCCCGTCCGTGACCAATGGCCAGCGCCTCGCTTTCATCCGGCCGGACGCCGCGGTCATGTCGTCGCGCTTCAAGTTCGCCCGCCATGGCCAGAGCGGCGCATGGGTCAGCGAGCTGCTCCCGCACACCGCGAAGATCGCCGATGACCTCTGCTTCGTGAAATCGGTCAAGACCGACCAGTTCAATCACGCTCCCGCTCAGATTTTCTTCAATACCGGCTTCCTCCAGCCCGGTCGGCCAAGCATCGGCTCCTGGGTCACCTACGGGCTCGGCTCGCTGAATAACAACCTGCCCTCGTTCGTCGTCCTCAGTACCGGTGCCGGCGTCAGCGGTGGCGCGGCCAATTGGTCCAGCGGCTTCCTGCCCACCGTGCATTCCGGCGTGCGCTTCCGCAATTCCGGCGACCCCATCCTCAATACCGCCAGCCCGCGCGGCGTCGATGACCGGCTCCAGCGCGAAACCATCGACGTCGTTTCAAAGCTCAATCGCCTGCAGCTCGCGAGCGTGGGCGATCCCGAGATTTCCACCCGCATCGCCGCCCATGAGATGGCCTTCAATCTCCAGCACAGCGCGCCGGAACTCACCGACCTCTCCGGCGAGACCGAGGCGACGCTGAAGATGTACGGCATCGATGACATCAAGAAGCCGTCCTACGCCCGCGCCTGCTTGCTCGCGCGGCGGATGGTCGAGCGCGGCGTGCGCTTCATCAATATCTACCACGAAGGCTGGGACGCCCACTCCGACCTTGCGGGCAATCACAGCACCATGTGCAAGGCCACCGACCAGGCCAGCGCCGCCCTCGTCGCCGATCTCAAGCAACGCGGCCTGCTGGATGAAACCCTCGTCGTCTGGGGCGGTGAATTCGGCCGCACGCCGATGGTCGAGACGAATCCCACGCTCGGCCGCGCCCTCGGCCGCGATCACCATCCCTCCGCCTTCACCGTCTGGATGGCCGGCGGCGGCATCAAGGGCGGCCAGAGCTACGGCGAGACCGACGAACTCGGTTACCACGTCGTCGACAAGCCGGTCCACGTCCACGACCTGCAGGCCACGATCCTGCATTGCCTCGGCATCGATCACGAGCGCCTCACCTATTTCTACGCCGGCCGCCACTTCCGGCTCACGGACGTGCACGGCCACGTCATGAAAGATCTCATGGCCTGACCCTCCCGACCTGCGGGGTTTGTTACGATTGCTTTGATTCGCCAGCCCCCGGGTCCATAGTCCGGGCGGGCCAGCAATCGGTCCACCCCACCGATGCGACTCCCCCTCCTCATCTGGACTTTCGTCGCCGCCATTGCCAGCGGCCAATTGCCGATCGCGTCCCCATGGTGTGGAGCGGTGACCGATAGCTCGGTCGTCGTGACCGTGCCGCTTAGCCAAGCCGGTGTCACCACGAGGCTCGGGGTAAGTACGGTGGCAGGTTTGACTTCACCCTTCTTCTCCGCATCGGTGGTATCGCAGGCCGCTGCGGGAAATGCTGTCCGCCTCTCGCTCGAAGGGCTCACGGCGAATACGACCTACTACTACGCGATCGAACTGAATGGCACGCTGCTGCCGGCCCATGGCGGCAAGTTCAATACCTTCCCCGCTCTGGGAGCGGCCGCTTCGTTCCGCTTCGCCTTCAGCTCCTGCGGTGAGTGGGACAATCCCCAGCAGGCCTACGACGCGGTCCGCCTTGAGAACCCGCTTTTCTTCGTTCACATGGGCGACCTCCACTACGAGGACACCAACCAGAACAATCCCACCCCCTACCGGACCAACTACACGAAAGTCCTCACCGAGTCGCCGGAACAATCGAACCTGTTCCGCAATGTGCCAACCTTCTACATTTGGGACGATCACGATTTCTCCGGCAACGGCTCCGATAGTACCAGCACCGGCCGCCAGGCGGCGCGACAGGTCTATCGCGAGCGTGTCCCGCATTTCCCGCTGCCAGCTGGCGGGCCGAATGCCGCCATCTATCAATCCTTCGATTGCGGGCGCATTCACTTCATCCTCTCCGACCTGCGCTCGGAGCGCGATGAAGATTCAGACGACGACGACGAGGACAAGTCGATGATGGGCGACGTCCAGAAGCAGTGGTTCAAGGACCAGCTTCTCGCCGCGCGGGACGCCGAGTGTCCGATGATCATGTGGATGAGTGGCGTGCCGCTGATTCAAGAAGGCGACGACCGCGACAACTGGGGATCGTATGCGACCGAGCGCACGGAACTGCTGGAATTCATCCGCGACCAGCGCATCCAGAATGTGGTCGTCTTCTCCGGCGACATGCATGCTTTGGCCTACGATGATGGAGGGGCGACCGCGAACTACGTCGCCGGTGTCCGCATTCCCGTATTCCACGCGGCCGCGCTTGCCCGCGACGGATCTACCAAAGGAGGCCCTTACTCCGGTGGCACCAGCGCAGGCGATGGCCGCTACGGCACCATGGATGTCAGTGATACGGGCGGCACTGTAAGCGTGACCTACCGTGGTCGAATCGCAGACACGGCGACCGACGTCACCACGTGGAAAACTTACACGCATACGGCCGAACCCGTCCGCCCCCGCAAGGCGAAGGACCTCACAGCTCAACCCGCAAATGGCGTGCAACTCCAGTGGACCGATGACTCCGGCGTCGAAACCGGCTACCGCGTCGAGCGGCGACCCGCCGGTGCCGGAGCGTGGACTTCGCTGGTGCTGTTAGGTCCCGGCGCGACGACGCATGACGATACCACGGCCGTGCCCGCCACCGCCTACGATTACCGGATCGTCGCGGTTAATGGGCTGATCGAAGCCGATCCCTCAGTCACGGCAACCGCATTGAGCCTCACCGCCTATCAAAGCTGGAAGCTCCAGAATCTGGGCAACGCCAATGCTCCCGACGACGGCGATGACGACCACGACGGGAACGACACCATGGCCGAATACCTCTTCGGCCTGAATCCGAATGCAAGCGACCGCTACGCATGGACGGCATCCAGAGCAGCAAACGGCCACGTCACTGTCAGCTACCCGACCTTGGCCGGGAGGATCTACCAGGTCGAATACAGCAATACCCTCGGAGCGTGGCCCTCCGGCCCGGCGGCGGTCACCGGCGACGGCTCGGCGAAGCAATGGACCGATGACGGCAGCCTGACCAGCGGGCTACCCGGGAAACGATTCTACCGCGTGCGGGTCATTTCCGCACCGTGAGATGCCCAAGGCTCGGAACCCAAGGTTAAAACTGAGCTTCCCGGCCGGGACGTGAAGGCGACAACGCAGCCTCCTCCGTCCACGGGAAAGGCGGGCAGACGATGGCCACGAAACCGGCACGGAAGATGCACGGCTCACGGCTGGACTCTCCCCCGCCCTCATCTCAGGCTCCTCCCCGACCTCATGTCTCGCAGAACCAAGATCATCATCACCCTCGGCCCGGCAACGGAGGCGGAGGAAACCATCGGCCAACTGATCGACCTCGGCACCAACGTGTTCCGGCTCAACATGAGCCACGCCAAGCATGAGTGGGCCCGCGAGATGGCCCGCCGGGTCCGCAAGGCCGCCGCGGAACGCTCCGCCCACGTGGGGGTGCTCTTCGACCTGACCGGCCCCTCGATCCGTACCGGCGATCTGGAAAAGCCCTACGAGCTGAAGATCGGCGATCTGGTCGAGTTTCGCAAAAGCGATGCCGCCCCCTCGATCGAGCTTTCCACCACGGTCAACTACGGCGGCCTGATGGACGACGTCGCCGAAGGTCGCACGCTGGTCGTCGACAACGGCACCATGCTGATGGAGATCAAGACCAAGAAGGACGACCGCATCATTTGCGAGGTGAAAACCGCCGGCAAAATGGGCTCGCGGCGTCACATCAATCTTCCCGGCACCCGCCTCAATCTCCCCGCTCTGACCGAGAAGGACCGCACCGACCTGGCCCTCGCCGTCGAGTGCGACGCCGACTACATCGCCGGCTCCTTCGTCCGCGATGCCGCCCACGTCCGCGAGCTTCGCGAGGCGGTGGAAGCCCTCGAAGGCGGCGCGCAGATCGTCGCCAAGATCGAGGACCAGGAGGCGATCCGAAACATCGACGCCATCATCCAGGCCACCGACGTGATCATGGTCGCGCGCGGTGACCTCGGCGTGGAAGTGGAGTTCGAGGAACTGCCCATCCTTCAACGCCGCCTCGTGAAACGCTGCCACGAGCTCGGCAAGCGCGTGATCGTGGCGACTCAGCTTCTGGAGTCCATGATCCAGAATCCGACGCCCACCCGCGCCGAAGTGACCGACGTGGCCAACGCGGCCTATGAGGAGGCCGACTGCCTGATGCTTTCCGGAGAGACCAGCGTGGGCCTGCACCCGCTGCGCTGCGTGGAGGCGCTGGTGAAAATCAGCATGCGCATCGAGCGCACCGGCGGCCTCGGCTTCGGCCAATGCGTGCTCCTGCGCGACGAGCGCCAGAAAGCCGCCCGTGCCGCAGTCATGCTGGTGGATTCGCTGCCGGATGCGCGCCTGATCGTGCTCACCCGCCGTGGCGTGATGGCGAACCACACCGCCATGCTGCGCCCGCGGACCAACGGTTTCTACGCCTTCACCCCGAAGGACCGGGTCTGCCGCCAGCTCGCCCTGACTCGCAATGTCGAAGCCTTCAAGCTACCCTTCGCCGCGACGATCGACGAGACCATCCAGCGCGCCATCGAGATGCTCCGCGCCGCGGATCTGGTCCGCCCCGGCACGCCGCTGGTGATCGTGTCGGACATCCTCTCCGATCACTTCGCAGCGAATTCGATCCTCCTGCATCACGCATGAACGTGGTCCGCACGCTCCGCGTGCGGTCGAACCCGCTCTAACGGCCACCGATCAAGCCCTGATGAAAGTCGCAGATATCTTCCGCGATCCCGGAGGGATCAAAGTCAGTAGCCGGGGGTAAGCTCGGCACGAGCGCCACCCCCGGATAGAAGGCCGCATGAAGGGAACCCCGGATGGGGTTCAAGCAGGGTATGAACAACGGACGCGCCCGGCATCCTCGCTTTCGTTCCGATGGGGATTACAAGAAGCTGCGGTGTCCGACGCGCCCTGCTGGAATCCTCTCCGGGATTCCTTTCGCGCTCCATGCGAACCGGTGGTTTTCGACCACCGGCTACTCGCTTTGATCCTTCCGGGATCAGAGAGCCAGTATAACTCTAGCTCCCCACCTCTCCACTCCACGCCCACAGAGTTGGATCGAGTTCCGCACGGGCCGCAGCGATCACCGCATCGGCCATCGCCAGATCGCGAAGTACGGCGAACACGGTAGATCCCGAGCCACTCATCAGCGCACCCGCGACTTCTGGACGTGCCAGCAGCCAGGACTTCACTTCCGCCAGAAAGAGGTGCTTCCAAAACACCGGGCGCTCGAGGTCATTGACCAATTCACCCCACGGGAAGACCTGCGCGTCATAGCGCACCCCATCCAACTGCTTCGCCTCCATGCAGTTGCGATAGGCATCCGGGGTGGCCACACCGAAGGAAGGCTTCAAGAGCAGCACCGGCAAGGGCGGTGGCACCTCGGCCGCAACATTGACCTCCCCACGTCCGGTCGACCGGGCGGACGGCGGGCCGAGGAAGAACGGGATATCGGAGCCGAACGTCGCCGCGATTTCCATCAGACGCTCCGTGCCAAGCGGCTGGTCGTGGAGCCGGTCGAGCGCCGCCAGCGTTGCCGCCGCATCGCTACTGCCGCCACCGAGCCCGGCACCGTGAGGAATGCGCTTCTCCAAGTGAATCGCCAGCGTTTGGACGAAACCGGTCGCAGCGCGATAGGCCGCTAACGCCTTCAGCACCAGATTCGAGCCGTCAGCCGGGATACCCGGATCGTTGCAGGTGAAAGCATCGGCCTCCGCGGCGGCAAGAGTCAGCGAATCGTGCAGGCCGGGCAGCCTCACCATCCAGGAATCGATCTCGTGAAAACCATCCTCCCGCTTCCGCAGGACGCGCAGGGTGAGGTTCAGTTTGGCGGGGGCTTCGACGGTCAAGGCGCTCATGCGATTTCCTCGCGCACGATGAGCGCAAGCATCCGCCCGGTGCAGCCTTTTTCGACGCGGTAGCTGTAGTGCCTCGTCAGGTCGCAGGCGGTATTTTCGCCCTCGTCGTGAAATTCTCCCACGCCGGCAGCCGTCGCTTGGCGGGCGATCTCGGCAGCGAAATCGATCTCATAATCCGGCGGCCGGATGCAGGGCCCCAGCACCACCACCAGATCTTCCGCGCGGGTGTCAAATCTGTCGCCCATCAGGCGAATCGCTTCGCCCAGGATGTTCAGCTCGGTGCCCTTCTTCCCGGAATGCAGCAGCCCGACGGCTCCCGTTTTGCGGTCCGCCATCCAGATCGCGCCGCAGTCGGCCACGTAAATGCCCAGGATTTCTCCGGGCGCCACCGTCACCAATCCGTCCACGCCGGTCACCACTGGCAGGCCGTCCCCGGCCATCCGGGTCGGCACGGAATCGACGGGCACCACGGCCACGCCATTTCCGTGAACTTGCTCGGCCCGCCACCACTGGGCACGACCGAACTCGCGCCGGATCATCTCCTCATGGAGCGGGCGCAAGTTGCCGAGGGTTTCATCACGGTCGGTCGTCACCTCGACACCTTCTAGACGACCGATCCATCCTGCCCGGATGCCGGGCAGGCTATTGAGAGACTTGAGGAAAGAGAGCGCCCCCGTTACGGGCACAAATCGTAACGGAGGCGCGATCGATCCGCCAAGGGGGACGTCGGCGGACTCGTCGCTCACGCGATAGCGCGCGCCCGAATGGCACGCTTCGTGTGCTCGACAGCCTCGGCCTGGTCCTCGTCCATTTCGGAGAGGATGTTGGCGAGGTCCGCGGCAATTTCCTTCCGCATTTTTCCGACCAGATCCACACCCTTGGTAGTGATGCGGACCATGATCTTGCGTCGGTCTTCCGCGGCATGTACGCGCTCGACGTATCCGAGCTTTTCCAAACGATCGACGAGGCCAGTGGCCGCGGCGGTCGAGTGACCCATCTTCTTCGCGATATCCGACATCGTCAGATATTCTTCGCTGGAAAGGTAGGTCAGAAGGAAGAACTGGGGGAACGACACGTTGCCTTTGTTGAGTTCGTTGGAGAGGTTCAGGATGCAGCTACGCTGCGTGAACAGGACGAAGTCAGCGAGGCGATCGGCATCGGCATGCAGGGAGGCGCCGGGGGCGCCCGAGGTGCTCAGTTTCATGGCTGGTTGTAGTATTCATCTTTCGGGACATGTAAGGGAGCACAGCCTTTGCGGAGAGGAACCTAACAAGGATGCCGGACTGTAAGCAAGACCAAATTTCAAATTTATCGCCTAACACCCTCGATTTAGGCCGATCGTTTTGAAATTCATGGCTTTGGCGGGAATTCACCGGCAGTCGTTTTTGTTTCAAGCTCTGGCGCAGACGGACTGGAACTAGGGGTTTCTACGGAGCCCCCGGTCGCGTTCTCTTCCTTAATTGGTCGATAATATACCGAGTCCCCAACTTTCGCCACCCCTGAACGAATATCCGCCGCAGAAAATTGCCCGAGCTTCTCCCCGGTCGCCACCAGGTTGGCAGTCCGGCCCTCGGTGCCGATCCCGGAGAGCAATCCGCCGTCCGGAACTTTCCACGGTCCATAGGCCTCGATCAGGACGAAACCGCTGCCCTCCTGCACCGAGGCGATGCGACCGACCAGGCTCGGCTTGGTCTCCGACATCGCCGGTTCTTCCTCGTCATCCTTGAAGAGGGAGCACGACGAGAACCCGACGGTGGCCAGCAGCAAGAGGAGCAGTCTCATGGAAGAGATAGCGCCACGAGTCCCCTGCCCGTTCAAGCCTTGCCAAGATGCCGGAGATTTCTGCTTCGGGATGGTTGACGACCTCCGGCGGCTGTGTTCAACCTCCGCGCGACGCAAGTCTGGATCGGTGGCTGAGTGGTCGAAAGCACACCTTTGCTAAAGGTGCGTACCTCACAAGGGTACCGAGGGTTCGAATCCCTCCCGGTCCGCCACCTTCTTTACTACGCTGGGTAGTCCTCCAGCCGCTGCGGTTCGCGACCCAAAAAAGGCCATTCCCGCGACCATCTGCGCTTTCCACCCCGCGAGTCGCGAGATCAAGCAGGCACGTAGGTCAAACGGATCACGTCCTCGTCCATCCGGTCATGCGCCACGAGGCGGAGTGGCGGCCGGGGTCCGGCGAAATAGGGCGTGCCGTGACCCAGCACCACGGGATGCAAGTAGATTCGATACTCATCGATCAGGCCGAGTTCGGTGAGGCTCCGCGCCAAGTCCGGGCCTGCAACTTCGATCTCCCCTTCGCGACCGGCCTTCAGCTCGCGGATCGCGCCCTCTAGATCATCCCCCACAAGGCTGGCGTTGGGGCCGACCGACTTCAACGAGCGCGAGACGACCCATTTCTGCTGCTTCCGCCACGCCGCCGCGAACGCTCGTCGATCCGCATCCCATTCAGGATGTTCGTCGTCCCAGTAACGCATGATCTCATACATCCGGCGGCCATACACACTGCCCGCCTGCCCCTCAGCCTCCTTGATGAAGTGGCGGAAGAGCGTGGGGCTCGGCCCAAACTCCATATGATCGACGTAGCCGTCCAAGGACTGGTTCATTCCAAACACGAGCTTAGCCATGGTCACTTCGCAGTTCGTCGTTTCATCCAAAATGGAGGACCTCCCCGGTGGGTCAAGACATCGGTTCCCGGGCCCTTCCGGAACGCGTTTTCTGATTGAATGGGGACGCACAAACGTCGTCTTACTGGAACGTGAAAATCCTCCTCCCCCTCCTGCTGTTGTTTCCGGTGCTGTTGGCCGCCGAGGAAGAGAAACTGGCGGAACTCGTCACCCGGGACGCGAAGCTGTACACCGGCGTGACGATCCGGAAGGTGGAGCCGGATGGCCTTTCCATCCTCCACGACTCGGGGACCGCCAAGATCCCCTTCGAGATGCTATCGAAAGATCTCCAGACAAAGTATGGATATGACAAGGCGACGGCGGCGGAGCATCAGGAGCGCTTGGCCGAAGCCCAACGCCAACGCGACGCCGCCGACCGAGCCGCCAATAAAAAGCAGAAGGATGCCGCTGCCACCCACGCTGCAGCCGAAGCGGACAAGGCGTTCGCGGAAAAGGTTCAGAAGGCAGCGATGATGGTGAGCGTGGAGGCTTTTCAGAACGCCAGGAGCGGGCTGATCGGAGACATTCGCGAAGGCACGCTGACCACCGAGCCCGTGAAGAGCAAAATGGGGAGCACCGTCGGACAGAAACCGGTCTGGGTTTACCGGAATCGCGCGATAGGAGGGATCGTCGCCGGCACGAAGGGAGCCAAAGCGGGGGTCCATGTCGATTCGGACGGTTACGGCGAGACGCTCATTACATGGGAAGGGAAAGCCTGGAGGATCGGAAAGATCGCCTACGTGAATCGCCAAGGCTTGGTCGTAACCACGCCGCTCTACACCGCGTCCGAAAAAGAAGCTGCCACCTTCTACAAGAAGAATGGATTCGGGCCCAAGTCGGACGACGTCACCCGACGCGCCCATTGATCAGAGGACCGGCGCAAAATGGCGGCCGGTGGTCGCCACTTCACTTCGGCCACATGACGACCACGTAGGCGATATAGGAGGCGAAGAGAATGCCCCCCTCGAAGCGATTCACGCGCTGGCCGGTGATCAGAAATGGCACCATGAGGGTTGTCACACCGATCAAGGCGTAGACGTCGAACGCCTGGAGGCCTGAGGTGCTGATTGGAGAGATGACCGCCGCCCCGCCGAGGACAAAGAACAGATTGAACAAAGAAGAGCCGAGGACGTTGCCTAGCGCGATGTCGGATTGGCCACGGCAAGCGGCGACGAGAGAGGTGGCAAGCTCCGGCATGGAAGTGCCGGCTGCGATAATCGTCAGTCCGATCACCGTGTCTGAAAGCCCGAAGGTTTTGGCAACGAACACCGCATTGTCGACCAGCAGGCGGGAAGCGAGCATCAGCACGGCCATCCCTCCCGCGATCTTTACCAGATCTCCCAGCGGACTGCGCTTGAGGCGGATCTCGGGCACATCCACATGCGCTTCGTGCCCAAGCTTCTCATCACGCTTGGCCATGCGCACGGCCCAGATCGTATAGGCTACGGCGAGGGTTAACAGCACCGCGCCTTCAGTGGCGCTGACCACGCCATCGAGAAAGGTCAGCGGCGTTAGAAGGGTGGCGAGCAGCACCACGGGAGCGTCCCACTTCAGCACCTGGAGGTTGGTCTTGATCGGATAGACCATGGCCGAGATCCCCAGGATCACAGCGATGTTGAAAATGTTGGAACCAACGACATTGCCAATCGCGATGTCCGAACGCCCGGCGAACGCGGACTTCAGCGAGACCAGCAACTCCGGCGTCGAGGTGCCATAAGCGACCACCGTGAGGCCGATGACCAGCGGCGTGAGCCCGAGCTTCAAAGCCAGCGAGGAGCCACCGCGGACAAGCAGTTCTGCGCCGAGAAACAGAAATCCGCAGCTGGCGAGAATAAGGAGGATGGCCATCAGCATGGGCGGGCTATCTCACATGGAGCTTTCCGTCTGCCAGTGCTATCGACGGCTCTGATTGGAATGGCTAGCCCATCGGTCCGGGCTTGGCATGAGGCATGATGCCGGTCCCTAGCCTGCTTTTCCCTTGCCGGGCATGCCATGTGCGCCAACCTTGGACATCCATGGCCGTTGACCCACTTCCAACAGAGGTCAAGCAGTTCATCGTGAGTCATCTGGTCTCGGTCGAGGAACTGGAGATCCTCCTGATGCTGGCCAAGGGCGAAAGGCAGGACTGGACCGTGGACCCCATCTATCAGGTCATCCTCAGTTCCCGGTCTTCGGTCGAGAGGGCTTTGGAGAAGTTCACGGCCATTGGAATTCTACAGAAGTCGGCTGATGCCGCACCCCTTTACTGCTTCCAGCCTCAAGGCGGCGACAGTGCCATCAGGGAACTAGCCCGCTGCTATCGCGAAGCCCCCGTGCGCGTGATTGAAGCGATCTATCAGAGGAATCGCGATAGCGTACAAGGCTTCGCCGATGCATTCAAACTCAAGCCTGACGATCCATGATCCCGACGGTCATTTACATTCTTTGCTTCCTGACCTGCGCCGGCTGCGCGGCACTTCTCTGGCGAGGCTTCCGGAGAACCCGTTTCCGCCTGCTCCTCTGGAGTTCCGTGTGCTTCCTGATCTTGGGAATCGCGAATCTACTCCTCTTCGCCGATCTGGTGCTCTACCCGGGTACGAGCCTGCTTATCATACGGAACGCGGTGACCCTCGTAGCGATCTTGGTATTGCTCGTGGGCTTGGTTTTCGAATCCCATTGAACGAAACCCACTGAACCCTCACGCCGCCCACCATGTTGGAATACTTTCTTTCCGGTGCCATTTCCATGGGGTTCTTCGTGGTCGTCCTGTTCTTCCTCCGCTTCTGGAGAACAACGAGCGACCGCCTCTTCCTCTATTTCGCGTCCGCCTTCAGCCTGTTACTTCTGGAGCGAATCGTTCGGGCAGCCTTCGACCTGCGTACGGAATGGATTCCGGCGGTCTATTTGTTCCGCCTGGTTGCCTTCGGCATCATTCTCTACGCGGTGTTCGACAAAAACCGCAGCCGTTAACAACCCGCATCGGGGCCCCTTGGCGAGCACGCCCTCCCATCTCTCACTTCGGCGGGAACGCCCCTTCCACAAACCGCCGGTGCTGGCGGATGAGCTGGAAGTCCACCGCGCCTTCTTCCAGAGAGCGTGTGGAGAACTCCACGGCTTTCTTGCGATCACCGCGGGCGAACTCAACCTCTGCCATGGTGTCGAGATAGGCGGCTTGGCGAGGGTTGCGCTCGAGAGCCTTCTTCAGGAAATCCTCCGCTTCGTCGAGCCGGCGGTTGGCGCGAGACGCCAGCCACGCGGCGGAGTTCCGGCTGTTGTCGCACTCCGGGAATTGGCGGATCCGCGCGGTCACACCGGTCCAGATGCGCTCGAAGATGCTGTCGTGCAGCTTGGTGAGGCCCGCAGCACGCATGGGCGCGAAGAAGTGGTCGGCCATCGCGTTCTCCGCATAGGGCAGCGTGGACAAGCGCTCGATCTCCACCAAAGCCGCTTCGCGGTTCCGATCGAGCCGCGTGAAGGCGAGCGCGAGCCCGGCATCGATCCGCGATTTCAGCGATGTCGACATCGCGAAGGTCGGCGGAATGCGGTAGTTCCCGTTGCCCGCGGCCGCCTGATAGAAGGCCTGCGCCTCGGTATAGGCTGCCACCCCTCGCCAGTCGCCCACCGATTGCGCCTGGTCGATCAAGCGGCTGAGCAAGTCCTGAAAGTAAGCCGCTCCACGGGTACACTCCGCACCGGAACGGTTCCACCAGCGGCCCGCCCGCTCGAAGTCGCCCGCGAGAGCGAATTCATCGCCGCAGCCGAACTGAACCTGCACCTCGCCCAGCGCCAACATCTCCGCCCGCTTCTCCTGGCGATCCGCAGCTTCCACATCCCCGGCGCGGCGCAGGCAAATCGCCGCTTGGAGCCGGTCCAAGGCCTCGGCTGGCGCCAGCTCGACCACCTTGAGCCAGGTGGCCGCGGCGTCCTTCCACTTTCCGAGGGACGCCTGGGCCTTCCCCTTCTGGCGGAGAATGAAGATATTGTCGCCCGCTTCCAAGGCCTCGATCCAGCGCAGGGTGTTCTCCTTGTCCTGCATGATGTCGCCCATCGCCGCCATCAGCTCGACCATCGGTCGCCGGGCACCGGGTTCTTCCTTGTCGATCGCCTTCCACGCCAGCTCGAGGAACCGGTCGCGGTCGCCGTTGACGTCGGGCAATAATCCGAAGATCCGGCACAGCCACTCCAGGCGCTCCGGCCGGTCGAGCTTGGGATCCAGCGTCGCCGTCAAGTTCCACAGACGGTCGGGGTCCTCCATGAAGTCGAACAGGTTGGCCACCGCCAGGCCCCAGCGGACTTCATCGTCGCCGGCAAATTGGGCCACCGACTTCAGGACCGGCCGGACAGTCGAAATATTCACCCGCGGGAAGGGACCGCGGAACAGCCGGTTGAGGGTGCCGATGTAGATTTCCTGGTCCGCCCGGCTCAGCTCGAGCAGCGGTTCCAGGAATACCTCATCGAGCTCCTTGATCAGGCCGCGGTGCTCCAGGAAATAGCCGAGCACCGCGAGTTCGCCGACTTCCGTGCCCTCGCTGTCGTCATCGGGGATGGTCCGGAAGCGCTTGGCCGCCCACCCCTTGTAGTCCGGCTTCGCGGGGTCGAGCCCGAGCGCCTTGAGCCCATCCTCGACCCGTTCGGTCGCCTCAAAGTAATAGAATGCGGCACAGGGATCCAGTTCCACCAGCCGCTTCTCCGCGTCTTGAAGATCCCCGGTCAAAAACAGCAGCCGCAGTTCCTTCGCCTGATCCTCCTCGTCGCCACCGCGAGTCTGGCGGCGCAGCGAACGGGTCAGCTCCGCCGGGATCGGCTTGCCCTCCCACGTGCGGATCGCGAACTCCCGGTAGCTCTGCAGGCCCGCGGCCGGAACGACCTGCGGCGAGGGACCGGCGACATTGAGCCACGGCAAGGGATCACCCGACATGAGCTGGAGCCGGGCCGAAGCCTGCTCGAGGCCGGCTTTCTCCGCCTCAGCCGCTGCCTCGGGCAGGCGGCCGGCACAGGCGAGCAAGGCATAGCGCCAGAGGCTGCCATCCTTGCCGTCCAGGTGCTCCGCCTTTTTCAGCTCCTCCTCCAAGGTGCCGTTGGCCCGGTGCAGCGCCGCCTTGGCCATCAACTCGGGAGACTCGGGGCGGGCCATGTCGAGGAAGGCAAAGGCCCCGGCGATGTCCGGCGGCTCGCTGGCGAGGCAATCGCGGGCGGCATCCACGGCCACGCCGCGCACCGCCTCCTCCAGCATCGACAGCGTTTCCTCGTTCTTTTCCAGAGCGTAGAGTTTCAGGATCTGGCGAAATGCGCGCTCGCGCTTCAGCACGGCAATGACCGCGCGCTTCTCCTCCACGCCGCCACGGTCGTAGCGCAGGACCTCCGCCACGATCTTGGGCGAGCTGTCCGGCAGGATGCCGAGTTCGATCTTGCGGACGAGTTCCCGCGCCCGCACCGCGGCTTCGGGATCATTCCCTTCCAGCGCCTTGCGCAGTTCGGGCAGCGCTTTGTCGCCGAGCGCCCACAGCTCGCGGGTCGCTTTTTCACGCACTGCGTAGGATTCGTCGGAAAGCGCCACCACCGCCTCCGGGAGTGCCGTGGGTTCCTTCGGGGTCACCGGAGCGGCCAGCGAGGCGGCAGCCAGTGCGATGCTCCAGTATGTCGTCGCCTCTCTCAGGTTCATCGGGCTCACAGCGTCCGTTCTTTGGACGGGAAATCAACTCAGATCCTCGGACACAACTATCAGACAAAAGACCGAAAGCCAAAGATCATGCGAAGCAAGATGCCGGACCGACGCGGCTCGAGGTAGGACCGCAGTCGCGAACAGGGATGGAGGTAGGCGGCCGGCAAAGTGCACTTACCGCCGCTCCTTGACCGCAGAAATCACTTCTTCCACCCACGCCGGCACCAACTCCCCCGCAGGCCCGCGGCGGCTCTCGTGAAATACCCCGCTCGCGGCGCTTTCCTCCAGATTCAGCTCCAGCGTCGGCACCCCGCATTCCCGCGCCCACGAAACAAAGGACGCGGCCGGATACACCCGGCCCGAGGTCCCGATCGCCACGAACCGGTCGGCCGACGAAATCGCCGCCGCGATCTCATCCAGTCCGAAGGGAATTTCGCCGAACCACACGACGTGCGGTCGCAGGCAATCGATCCCGCCACAGGCCGTGCAGATCGAGGCCCGGCTCAGGTCCTCCCGGCACGGCATCACCGCGCCACACCGGTTGCACCTCGCCTTCAAAAGCTCGCCGTGCATGTGCAGCACCTCTTGCGAACCCGCGCGCTCGTGCAGGTCATCGATGTTTTGCGTGACCAAGGTCAGTTCCACCCCGCGAGCCCGGCCGAGCTTTGCCAAGGCCCGGTGCGCGGCATTCGGCTCCACCTCCAGCACCTTCCTCCGCCGGCCATTGTAGAAGGTGTGCACGAGCTGCGGATCGCGCGCGAAACCCCGCGGCGATGCCACCTCCTCCACCCGGTGCCCCTCCCACAGGCCATCGCTGCCACGGAATGTCGGCACGCCCGATTCCGCGGAAACCCCTGCGCCAGTAAGCACCACCACCTTCATCGGCCGGAGAGAAGCGATTCGATGCGCCTAAGGCAACTACCGGGCCGGCTTCTCCGCCGTTACCGGGATCTCCCCTCGCAGCATCTTCCCGATCTCCCCGGTCAGCCACAGGTAGTGGTCCGGCTTCAAGCCCGGCTCGACGAGGAAGCGACTGGCGCCGACCGGGGGATTGCCGGTCGTTTTGAAGATCGCCGTGCCCTCGTCCATCTCATCGAACATCGCCACATAAATCGCCCGCCCCCCGGCCCGACGAGCCGCGATCGCCTGGCTCCACAGGAAACCGCCGCCGAGCCGCGGAATCGCATCGAACCTCGCCTCGCGCCCCCGGCTCCTCTCCAGATTCTGCCAACTGAAACCTGGGAAAATCACCGGCAGGTAGCCCAGCCCCCGCTCCCGGCACCATGCGAGGTCCGGCTCTAACAGCGGCTTCTGCCGTGCCGCAGCGTCCTGCGGCGTGCCGAAGCGCCCCACCGTCCACGGGCTGATGATGTCGGCCAGCGCGCACAGCTCGTGCAGCTTCGCATCGCCGATCGAATCTCGCTCCAGCGTGCGCCAGTAGCATGGCACCCCGAGCATCACCGCCATCCCCTCCCCTTTGAAAAAGCGGATCAGCAATTCCCATTCCTTCAGCGACGCCGGACGATCATTGAACCCCAGACCCCACAGCGTCACCAGCGGCTTGTGGCGGTACTTCAAGTAAGCCGCGTCCCCGCCTGCCTTCAGCCGCTGCCAATCCTCGATCACCCGCGAGAAGTCCTCCGCCTTCAGCCCGGAGAGATCATACATCAGCGCCCACTCGCGGCCCTCGGCCTTCGCCGAATCGCGGACGTGGGAAAGCACCTGATCCATCGGATCGCGGAACCTGGGATCGCGGGTATTTGTCGCGAAGCGCTGGAGGAAGGCCCCATCGATCCCATGCTCGCGCATCCAGCGGAAATGCCGCCGCGTCGTGTCCGGATGCATCGAACTGAAGACCTCCGCCACCGAGCCATCGGCATGGCGGAAGGCGGTCGCATGCCGTTCGCCGGGGGCAAGCTCGCTCATGTCCGGCCACATCTCGATGTGCGAGTAGCCGGGCTCGAACTTCCCGTTCACCGCGTAGTGATGCCAGCCGTTGTTAGAGCCATCGTCGCCGCAGCGGAACCACCCTTGGTATCCGCACAGCACCTTGCCATCTAACAAGCCGTTCATTTCCCGCCACGCAGCCATCGAGCGTCGCAGGTTCTCCCGCTTGTCGCCCGGCACGCCATAGGCCTGCAAGCCCACCGGCCCGTGCCATTTCGCCTCCTCTTGCAAGCGGCGGACGAATTTCGCCGTGTCGTACGTCCCCTGCCCGAGCGGCCGGATCAGGCGATCCCAACCCATCGCCTGGGTGTCTCCGCCGTCCGCACCGTTGACGGTCACGAATTGCAGGCGGGCGGATTCCCGCGCGATCGCCGGAATCGGATCGACATCCCCTTCCACCTTCAGCCAGTGGCAGAGATTGAAGGTGATGCCCACGCCCTTGCGATCCAGCGCGGTGGCCACGCGGGCCGCATCGGAAAAGCGCTCCAGCCAGAAGTCCGTGTGCGGATAGAGCGACAGCCCCACCCCCGCCGGTTCAGCGTGGCCGGCGATCTCGCGCAGCCCCGCGACTGCTGCGCCATCGCCGCCGGTGACCTTGCGAATGGCAATCCACAGCGTCGCATCGCGGCCTTTCAAATCGGCAATCAGCTTCTGCAACTCCGGCGTGAGCGCGGGCGTCCCGGCGGCGAAGTCGAGCGTGAGATACACGTTCCACAAACGCAGGCCTCGGTTCCCGAGTTCGTCTCTCAGCGGACTCACCTCCTGACCGCTGCCGCCAAGGCCATCGTAGCCCAAGGTGTCCAGCGCTTCCGCCACCGCGGCCGGCTCGCCGGAGATGCCGGTGTCCATCGCGAAAAACGAATTCCCCCGCAAGCCGGGTAGGCATAGGCACAAGAAAACGCAGGCGATCAATCGGGCTGGCAGCATGGCAGTGTGGGACTACATGTAGGATCCGCAAGATTCCTCCGCGAGCCCGTCATGCGCAAGATCGCGGGAAGTGGGTCTAACCCAACGACAAACGAACGTTTTCCAGCGATCGTCCCCTCACTGGAGAGTCTTCGGAGTTAGCGGTAAATTGACATTGGACATTACGGTCCGCTAAGAATCTCATGAAAATCGGCTTGTTTAGTTTGTCTGATTGTTCATTCTGCTTCGCGACTCCCCAAGTCGTATTGCGCTTTTCCAAAAAAACGCACATGAAGTATCACATTTCCCTCCCCGAAAATTGCTCGGGCCACCCGTTCGCGGATGGCCAAAGCGGCTTGGTGGAGTGGAGTCGCGGTACGGGTTGGCACACGCCACGAGGCGCTGCCGGCTTCCTCGAATCCGATATACGCCACTGACGACACAATCGTCTCCTTACATCGACTGATTCGGTCCGGAGAGCGGGATATCGCTCGGCTCCCCGGAAACTAGGCGAGGGACTCTGTCCCGAGCGGACGCTAGTCGTGTCCATCTGATGGACCTTCTGCGCCCGGAACTCTCGCCGAGTGCCCTCCCCATGGCTTGTCCCACGGCCATGGATCCCAGGAGAGCCGGAAAAGTTACACTCCACCTGTCACCCTAAACCAGCCATGAAAACTAGCCGATTGGCTGCCCTTGCGGCAGCCTTCCTTGCTTGCTGCGCACCCGCGGCAAACGCCCAATCCACCGAACCCTCGATTCCGACGGGCTCGCTGACCGCATTCCCGCTCATCGTCCAACCGGGAACCAAGCCGAAGCTGACTTGGACCATTACCTACCCTTCGATCGTCCAAGACTACACGGACATTGAAGGAGGAAACACCGTCAATCCCACCGAGGACCTCTACGTGGACATCCGCATCCTTGGTGCGGGCGTCACCGTCGGCAATTCGAGCGGTAGCGGCTACACCTTCGTCCCAACCCGCGCGGAGTTCAGCTACGACGGCGGCAGCTACAGCGAGATCTTCTACGGCACGAACACCCAGGTCCAGCCGAGCAAGATCGTCAAAACCCAGAAGGTACTGAAGGGCAAGCGGCTCCGTTTCGGCGGAAAGTACAAGTATAACAATGCTTGGGGTCCCTACTTCAATTCACAGAGTAATACCCTCAACGTCCGCACGCTGGTCAATGGTGACACCCCTCCCTCGAACGTCCCGCAGTACAACGCCCCGTCGCTGGAAAGCTTCCTTCGCCCCTACCTCGACAGCTCCGGCCGCGTGAAGATCGGTCCCATGGACGTGATCGTGTTCATGGAGCTCACCCACTACGATTCCCAGCGCACCGACCCCGGCTACGACCTTCAGGACATGGTGCTGCTCTGCACCTTCCGCACCGTGACAACCCCAGCGCCATGAGCACCATGAGATCTCCAATGATCATTTTGGGCGCGGTTGCCGGGATCCTGATTCCGCTCGCTTCCGCACAAGAGCCCGCACGCAAGCCGATGCGCGACGTGGTCACCCACGACGATATCGTGGAAGCCGCGCGCCAGGCCAAGGATCAGGCCCCGCTACCGGTGTTCAAGCCGCTCGAAGGCGAGGATCCCTCGGTCGTCAACCGCCCGAAGGACCTGCTCTCCCGCTCGGATATTTTCAGCTACCTCGGCCAGGCGACGCTCGTTCCAAAGAAGGCGGTGTTGCACTTTCCCAAGGAACTCGAGAGCCGCGGCGGCCTGAAGGAACAATCGAAGTTCATCCCGTGGATCGACTTCTATGCGGCGAACCGCTCGTGGATCCGCACCGTCGCCGTCTCCCGTGCGCAAGCGGAAGGCCGGGAACCGATGGACGAGGATACCGTGAAGTCCTTCGCCAAGGAAAAGCGCCTCGTGGTGGCCACCTATCAGGAGGGGCCCATCTCGGTGAATCGCTACGAAGATCCCGCCACCAAAACCGCTGCGGTGCCCGGCAAGGCACCGGCAGTCCCAACCTCCACCGCCGCCAAGCCATGAAACAGCTCCCATCCATCATCGCCGCTGCCATGGGGCTGCTGTCATCCCCACTGCTGGCCGCGACGACCGGCTCGACCTTCACGAACTTCATCCGCCAGGTCCAGATCCAGGCCGGCGTCCCTGAGGCCAATTGGGTCGAGTGGGACCTGCAAAACATCGCCGCCACCGGGGAGAGCCTTTCTCCGCTGGCGATCAATCCGGGCGGTGCCCGCTTCGAACTGTGGACCGTGAAAGGCACCACTCCGCCGGTCAACTACCTGCTCGATAGCCGCTACGTCGGCACCTACGTGCCGATCGCCCAGGTGGCCATCACCTCGCAAGACCCCTACACCTCCATCCCCCGGACCCGGGCTGACCACCCCTTCGTCGTTGCCGTGACCGTCTCCGGCCTTTTGGCCGGTGCTGGCGATCCGGTCGCCTCGAAGAGCGTCAACCTGCTCCAGCACATGCAGTCCTATGGCACCACCGGGACCGGTATAGGCATCGACCGTACCCAGGCGACGTTGCTTGGCACGCAATCCCTGGTTCAGAATGGCACCACCACCCTGACCTTCCCGACCAACTCGATCCCTGGCGCGAATCGTGCAAAGGTCCGTGGTGAGCAGCGCTACTCGGTCTTCTCGGTGGCGGACTACCAAGCACCTTCGTCACAATTGGCGTCCCAGTTCGTCCAGATCTGGCCAGTAGCCAATGGCTCGATCTCAGGGATCACCAACAACCAGTTGATCCGCTTCCAGATGCCTGCCGTGACCTTCAGTGTCACGGACGTCTATCCCGGTTCCAGCGTCATTACCCAGGCATACAAAGGCGCCCCGGCCCTCAACACCGTCGGCACCGTGATCGCCGGGGGCGGCAAGAACTACCACTCCCAAACGATCCCCGTGAACCACCTCGAATCCGTGTCCAACTTCGGTAACGTCTTCGACGCCGACGGCCAGTGGACGATCGAATTGCTGACAGACACCCCGTTCGGATTGGAGCGCCTGGACTATGTGACCTTCACCTTGGACCGGACCATCCAGATGAATGGCTCCGTCAACACGATCGACTGACTTCTCAAGGCAGCCGCTGAGCTCAGGCGGCCCGGCCTTTCCACCCTCCCCGGCAATCACCTTGCCGCGGAGGGTTTCGCGTTTGGGATTCGCTCGGCCACAGAAAACTCTTTCTTTCCAAACGCTTGGCGTGATCCGTCCGCAGTCTTGATCTGCCTTGAATATTCATGGATTCATCCTAGCAAGTTTGGACCAACGAATCGTTCGTTAGACCCGAACTCCCCTCCACCATGGAAAAAGTCACAGGCATAGGCGGCTTCTTCTTCAGAGGCAAAGACCCTGAAGCACTGAACGACTGGTATGAACAGCATCTGGGTGTCCGGAAGGTGGGCGTCGAGTATGAGGACGGCTCGTGGTGGCAGGACGAAGGGCCGACCGCGTTCGCTTCCGAACCGAAGGAAGCCCAAGGGACCGGTGCCTCGGAATATGCCTGGCGCCTCAATTTCCGCGTCGGGAATCTCGATGCCATGGTCGCCCAGCTCAGATCGGCGGGCATCACGGTGATGGTCGAAGATACGGTTTACCCGAATGGCCGCTTCGCCCACTTGCACGACCCGGAGGGAAATCCCATCGAGCTGTGGGAACCCGCCGGCACCGACGCAAACCGGCCGCCGGATCAATAGAAACGCCGCGCTCAAGAAAACCCGAATATTCGGAAGCGACCTAATAATGTCGCGTACCCTCAAGCAGGCGATTTCCCCCGGTGGCAGGAAAGAGGCCTCCATGTAATCTCCGCCTCTCCCGCCCCCCGGACTGGTGTGGCAGGCGCGGATGCCCCCCGTTCGCGCCTGCCACTCTTACCTCCCGCCGGCCGGTCGCCGTCCTTGATTCCACCTTGAAAGCGCGTGGCTTCCATCCTTACCTCGGGTGAATCAGCCACGCCTCAGCCCAAGATGCATAGCGACCAAGCGCCGTATAGCGAACTACTCGAGCAGCTTGATGACTGCAACGAAGACGGCGAGTTGGAGCCGGTGATTGGAGAATGGCTGCGGACCCATCCCGGCGAGTCCGCGTGGATCGCAGGGTTGAAACGCGTTGATGAAAGCAGCGGCATTCCCGAAATGTCAGTCGAGGATCGGTGGCGTCTGTACGCCCTGTCCCGCGTGTCCGACGCGTTGATCGAGCGGATCGGGAAAGACCGCGGCCGTAAGCATCACTACACCGCCTTCATGCAGAGCCTCGGCCTGTGCGAGATCGACGCCAGGGACTTCCATCCCTTTTATCACGAGGTGGTCGAAGTCACTCCATCTGCGACCGTCGATGCCCCGATCACTATTTCAACAATCGCTTGGCCCGGCTTCATGTGTGGGCCTTTGATGATTGCCCGAGCCGGAGTCTCGGTCACTGGCGGCACCATGCATACAAGGAAGGACATCGCCGAGGCCTCCACGCTGTACTGGTGCTATCGCCGGGCGGGACGGGCGGTCGAAGATCTTTCGCTCGGATGGGGCGGCAACTCGCAATGGCGCACCGCGTTTCGGCGGGACTATCGCATCGGAGGGCACTACTTCTACAATGTTGATGGCGAAAATGACCCGGTCAGCTCCCTCTTGGACGAATCTGCACTAGCGGAGCTGCTCCGTCATCGCTGCTTCATTTTGCGAGACTCGCAGCACGTGGATCTCTACCCATACCAGCTTCGTCACCATGAACCGGTGGCCTGACATCCGCTGCCGCGGAGCCGACCCTTGGTAGCCCTCCCCACCAAAACAGCCTACCCGATGAAGTTCCCACCCATCGGCCTTCCCATCGGCCCCCCGGCCTTCCTGCACCGCCCGGGTAAGCGGAAGGTTGCCGGATCGGCCAATCCGTGAAAGCCTTCAGGCCATTCCCTGTTATGCAGAAACGATCCGTCACTTATTGCGTCGCGGCCGGCCTCATGGCTGCCGCTGGCATTGCCATCTGGTATCCCAAGGCAGGCCGTTCAAGCGACAGCCATGCCCCCCCGGGGACGGCAACCAGCGGCCATCCCGGCGGCAAGGGTGCAAATGGCGCCGGCTCGAAGGATCAGGACGAGCGCAATCTCCCCGCTACGCCCGCCGCCGATGATCTCCCATTCGAAACAGACGAAGCCGGGATCGTGGACACTGCCGCCTACGATACGGATGGGGACGGCTACCCCGAAATTCAAACATTTGTTAGAATTTACGGTCAACTCAAGACGGTGGCGGGCAAATGCGACATGCTGGAAAACGCCCGGATCCTTGAGCCCCCCGACGACCCGCGGATCAATGCGCTTTTGATTGAAGAAGCGGCGCATTCGGACTCCCCGGAAATCCGGGAAGCCGCTCGCGATGGCCTTCTCGAATACGGCGGACCAGTGGCCCACAAGGGACTTCAGGATTATTTGCTAACACAAACTAACATCCTTGACCCAAGCAAACTCAATGAAACGCTTGACAAACTCGCCCATCCCACGTTGAAGATGTTGCGGCATAGGATGAAAACCAAATAAGGGATCTCCTACGTCACCAAAAACGAAAGCAAACCATGAAACTTGCGCAAATCATCGGAGTCGCCTCTGTTGCCGTCATCTCGTCCGCGTATGCGGGTGAGCCCGCCCCCAACGCCTTCTACAAGGTCAAGATCACCGCCCAAGCCACGATCCAGACGGCCCTCGACGAAACGTCGAGCGCCCAGATCGATACCAACGACGTGATCGAGGCCCTGTTGGATGAGCTCGGCACCCCGACTTCCAGTCCACAACACTTCGACATCATCGCCACCTACGAGGGCGAGGATGACCAGGTCATGGAGGTGGCCACTTACTACTTGGCCCGCACCCGCGGCCCGGCCGATGAGCGCTACAAGGTGCTTATTCCAACGGGGTTCTTTGACACTGAGGGAGGCAGCGCCGTGTTCAAGCGGGTCTTCACCGCCAACAACTCGACCCTTAAGGTGAACATCACGGATTCGTTCTCCCTATTGGAGATCAATACCTCCATGCTTTCATTGGACTCCCAAGGCTTGGCCAAAGCCCAAGTGACCGTGAAAGACACTGGAGAGGGCGGCGATCCCTTCCTCAGCCTGGTGAAAAACAATTTCTCCGGGAACCACGTGGTCGGTATTGATGACGTCGGAGAAGGCGTCGGCTCGATCAACGCCAACATCGGCGGCGCGATCAAGAAGTCGGTTTTCGACTCTCTGCCAGACCTCACCCCCATCCCCGTCCCCATCTAAGTAGGAACAGGGACACGTGGGGACGCCGAAGGGCTCCCATTACACCTTCAAGGGCAGCCCGGGCTTCGGCCCGGGCTGCTTTTTTCGTGAGCGCCTCTCCCTCGATCAGCGAACGGAAGGATGCGTTGGCAGCGCAACAGGATCCTCGACGCTTCTCACCATAGCGGCTCGATCAACCCGGACTCCCAGGCATCGAGCTTTTCTTCCAGCGCCTTCACCTTGTCCGGATTTCCGGCGGCGAGATTGTTGGCTTCCGAAATGTCTTCCTTCAGGTTGTAGAGTTCGGGTCCCGTCGCCGACTTGCCGCGCAGCTTGATGAGTTTCCAGTCGCCTTCGCGGATCGCGATCGGCCCCTTGCCACCGCTGGTGCGCCAGTAGAGCGCCCGTTCGGGGAGCTTGATAGAGGGATCCTTCAGCAGCGGCATCAGACTCGTGCCATCGAGCTTCCACTCCGGCTCCGCCTTGTTACCCGAGGCCTCGACGAAGGTCGGAAACCAATCGAGCGAGATCACCGGGCTGTCGTTCCTGGTGCCGGACGGAATCACACCGGGCCAGCGCATCGCCATCGGTACGCGGATCCCGCCTTCCACGACCTCGCCCTTGTGTCCCCGCAGCGGGGTATTCACCGCGCCGGTCTGAGTCTGGCCGCCGTTGTCGTTGGAAAAGACGACCAACGTGTTCTTCGCCAGTCCTTCCTCCTCCAGGCAGTCGAGGATCTTGCCGCAATTTTCATCGAGCGACTTCACCAGCTCGGCGTACTTCGTACGCCGCTCGTCGCCGATCTTCCCGATCGCCTTGAGATCCTCCGGCTTCGGTTGCAGCGGGCCGTGCGGCGTAGTGAAGGCGACGAAGAGGAAAAACGGCTTCTCCTTGTTCGAGCGGATAAAGTCGCAGGCACCGTCACCGATGCGGTCGGTGGTGTAGCCGCCTTCCGGCGTGACCTTGTCGTTGAGCAGGAAGCTGCGGTGACCGTTCTCCTTCTTCATCGGGAAGTACGAACGCGAGCCCTGCAGCATTCCGAAGAAATGATCGAAGCCGCGTTGGTTCGGATGGTAGCCAGTTGGATAGCCGAGGTGCCACTTGCCAATCAGTCCCGTGGTGTAGCCCAGCGGCCGCAACCGGTCGCCGATCAACTTCTCGGAAAGCGGCAGGCCGCCCTTCAGGTAGCCGGGAGGGATATTCTTGTCGTGGCCGAAGCGCTGCTGGTAGCGGCCGGTCATTGCTCCAGCGCGCGATGGAGAGCAGACGGCACCCGAGACGTAGGCATTGGTGAAGACAATGCCTTCCTTCGCCAGCGCGGTGAGCCGTGGCGTGAGCTTGGCCAGTGCAGGGTCGGCCTTTTCCTGAATGCCGAAATCGGCATAGCCGGCATCATCCGAGAACAGCACCACGATGTTCGGTGATCCAGCGGAGGCAGCGGAAACGGTCAGCAGCGCGAGGGCGAGGAGGCGAGCGATGGGAGACATGAGGATCTAGTCGAGTCGGGGAGCAGAGTGACCTTGATCGCGGATCTTTTTCAGGAGCCCCTGAAGCTTCTTCACGGTATCGGGCTGATCCGCGGCGAGGTTCTTGCGCTGGCCGGGATCAGCCTTCAGGTCGTAGAGTTCGACCGGCAAGTCGTCATCCGCCGGGGTGTCGTGCTTGTCCATCCACGCCTTCGGCACCGGGCGGACATTGCCGGTCTTGGTATCGATCAGTAGCCAATGGCCCGAGCGCATGGCGTAAACTTTCGCGTTCGTATTGTGGACGATGGCCGTCCGCGGTCCTTCGGCGGCGGCACCCTTGAGAAACGGCAGGAAGTCGTGCGAATCCTCCGCGCAAGTACGAGGAAGATCGTAGTTCACCAGCGCTGCGAAGGTGGCCATGAGATCGACCTGCGAAAGCAGGGCATCGGAAACACTGCCCGGCTTGGTGAGGCCCGGCCACTTGATCACGAAGGGGACGTGATGCCCGCCTTCGTAAAGGTCGCGCTTGATCCCGCGGAAGGGCGCGGATGACCAATGATCGAATTTCTGGTCGCGGGCATGAGCGAAGATCTCCGCACCATTGTCGGCGGAGAAAACGACGATGGTATTCTCCGCGAGCCCGGTCTCGCGCAGCGCGGCGAGGATCTGGCCGCAGGCGTCGTCGGTCTGGACCACGAAGTCACCGAAGGGCCCGGCCTTGGATTTGCCGTCAAACTCGCCATTCGGAATGATCGGCGCGTGTGGCGAAGGAAAAGGCACGTAGAGGAAGAACGGCTGCTCCTTGCCCTTGCGCGAGCGGACATATTCGACCGACTTGCGGGTCAGCGTTGGCAGTACCTGATAGAAATCCCAGTCCGAACGCGCAGGCCCGGGCCGGCACTCCCAACCGCCTTCCTTCGGTTGGCCCGGCACCTTTTCCAAGGTTGTGTCCGGGGGGAGGACCAGCTTCTCATCCTCGATCCACGCGTAGGGCGGGAAGTTGATCACGTTGTCGCCGAAGTAGTGGTCGAAGCCGTGATCGAGCGGGCCGCCGCTGAAAGGCTTGGTCCATTCGAAATCCGTGTGGCGGATCGACTTGGGCGGCGAGCCCGGTTTGCGAATGCCATCCCAATCGAAGCCCAGATGCCACTTGCCGATGCACGCGGTGGCGTAGCCTTTCTCGCGAA
Organism: Luteolibacter arcticus; assembly: GCF_025950235.1. Classification (NCBI taxonomy): domain Bacteria; kingdom Pseudomonadati; phylum Verrucomicrobiota; class Verrucomicrobiia; order Verrucomicrobiales; family Verrucomicrobiaceae; genus Neoluteolibacter; species Neoluteolibacter arcticus. The sequence continues at coordinate 1,104,279 of NZ_JAPDDT010000001.1, forward strand.
GCATGGCGGGCAAGGTGAGCTGGTCCTTCTTGAAGACACTGCCGTCGAAGGCCCCCGCGATCTGATGGAAATCCCGCCAGTGGTGACGGCCGGTGAGCATCGCATAGCGCGATGGAGTGCAGATGCCGGACGACGAGTGGGCATCGGTGAAGCGCATTCCTTCCTTCGCGAGCTGATCCAGGTGCGGCGTCGGAATCTTGGACGCCGGGTTGTTCACGCCGAGGTCGCCATAGCCCATGTCATCGGCATACAGGATGACGATGTTTGGCTTTTCCAGCGCTAGCAGAGCCGCGGGCAAAATGGCGAAAAGGCTGATCCACTTCATCGCGCCAAAATACGGAGCCATACCGGCGCTTCATCATCAAATCCACGCCGGGCGGTTTCCATGTTCCGAATTCTGGGTAACGTTCAGGCAGCGACTAGATCGCGGGCTCTGCATCGCACTTGCCGCCGGAAGCCCCTGCTCTGGCAATGGGCGGGCTCCAAGCTCCCTCCAATTCGAACGCGAATCGCTTCGCCTCGCCCGCCCCAAATTGCGCCGCAACCCTCCATGCCCTTGGCGGCATGCCGGCGAACTGGATTTTCTCAATGCGGGGACTGCCCCGGGGACTGACCACACCCTCCTTACCACCAACAAAAAACCGGAGACTTCTCTCCGGTTGAAAATGGTGCGCGCTGCAGGGTTCGAACCTGCGACCCCATCCGTGTGAAGGATGTGCTCTACCACTGAGCTAAGCGCGCTTTGAATTGCGTTGCCGTGCGGCGGGGCCGAGGTTTTGGGGAAATCCACCGGGCTTGGCAAGCATTTCTCGACGGTGCTGAAAGCTCAGCGGTCGAGGGCCGCCACGACCTGCTCCGGCGCGGTATTGGCCGAAGTCAGGCCATCGGAAAGGCCGAGCGCGATACTGGTCCATGAGGCGAGCCAGACGATCGTCAGCAGGATAATAGCGGCGGTTTTCATGGCGGTAGAGGTTGGGGGCTTTCACCGGTTGCTTGGGCGCTCCCGGCAGTTCTCTGACGCGCGACCTTTCCCGACTTGCAGAGAAAGTCCGCCCGCTCCTCCCCGCCTCACATGGAGCAGGAACTCACTCCTTCTCCACGCCGGTGCCCGCCTGCCGGGCATCGCGCAGCACGGTCTCGCCGTTCTTTAGGGAGAGCTTGCCGCGGATGGTCGCCATGCTGTCCCGGCGGATGTTCAGCAGCGACTCGCGCTCCCCGGCCGCGAATTCGCAGCGCAGCGATTCGACTCCGGTCTGGGTGCGAATGCCGTCCTTCGCCAGCGTCACGTAGGGCAGGTAGAAGCTGCCGATGATGCGATCCCCTTCCTGCCGGAGATCGCCGGCGCGGAGATTCCAGCTCACATCGGCCCCTTCGGCTTTCTCGCGAAAGGTATCCTGCACCAGCGTGGTCGCCTCGGTGTCGGATCGCCACGCGAGGAACATCTCCCGGGTCAAGGGCTGGCCAGCTTGATAGCTGGAGTAGTCCGGAAGCTCGCCCTCGGTGAGCTTTACCGGCTCCACCGCCGCGGCCTCAGCCATCGCCTTGGAGGCCTCCGCGCGATGCTTCTCAAATTGGGCCGACATGGCCTCCTTGCCGAAAACGGCGCCTCGATAGATGAGCGTGGCCACCAGCGCCAAGCCGCCCACCAGCACGACGATTCCGACGACCGCCGCCACCACGCATCCCGAGGATTTCTTCTCCGACATGGCAGCATCGTATCTCACCGATCCGGCGTGGCGGCCATTCCAATTCATCCCCTCGCTTCCAACGAGGGGCCGGGCCCGGCATGCCTCACGCTACACCGCGACAACCTCACACGTCGCGCTCGAAGATCACGAAGTGAGCCTCACGAGCGAAGATCCCGAGCACCTTCTTCGTTTCATGGACCGATTTGACGAACTTCCAGCCTTGGGCCGCGTGTTCGTTGAGGAAGGCCTCAAGCTTCAACTCTCCGGGGCATCCAGTTGCCGGATGATCCGGGCGGGAACCCCGGCCACCACGACATTCGCCGGCACATCCTTCGTCACGACCGCTCCGGCGGCGACCACCACGTTGTCGCCGATGGTGACTCCTGGATTGATGACCGCATGGCCGCCGATCCAGACGTTGTCGCCGATGGTGATGGGCATGGCATACTCGAGGCCGCTGATACGCGTGGCGGCATCGAGCGGGTGGGTGGCGGTGAAAATCGAGACCCGCGGCGCGATCATGCAGTTGTCGCCGATGCGGACCTCGCAGCAATCCAGCACGATCAGGTCGAAGTTCGCATAGAAGTTCCGGCCGACGTGGAAGTTATAGCCGTAGTCGCAGCGGAAGGGCGGCTCGATGAAGGCATTCGGCCCGCAGGTGCCGAGCAATTCGCGGAGGATCCCCTCCCGCTCCGCCATCTCCTCCTCGGTGGTCGCGTTGAAGCGGCGGCACAGCCGCTTGGCATGCTGACGTTCGCCGAAGAGTTCCTCACCAAATGCCTGATAGAGTTCGCCGGCGATCATCTTTTCCTTCTCGGTGGCCATGGCGGCGAATCTAACACGCACCTACGGACCCACCAGTCGATTGGCTCCATCAGCAGATGCACCAGAAGTCCCGGCCTTCCCCATAACCGGCATCGGCCGCGAGTTGCCGGATCTCTTCCCTCACGCCAGCGAGGCCCACGGCGGAGAGCAGCACGGCATCGCGCCAGCGGTGACCGAAGTCTCCGAGGCCGGCGACCTCCGCGCCATGGATGGTTTCGCCGAGGCGGCGCGGATGCACATCGAAAAATCCATGGACGGTGATGCCGAGCGCGAGGAGCCCGCGGGCCAGCGACTTGCCGATCGGGCCAGCTCCCGCGATGACGACTCCTTGCTCGCGGACGGCGGGGAGGGCGGACAGGAAATGGGCGCGCATTTGCTGGCGGGCCTTTTCGTGGTAGCGGCCATCGCTGCGGGTCAGGCGGTCGGCCGAGTCACGCCACGCCAGCAGGCGCTCGGTGACTTTCGCGAAGCGTGCCCCGTGCTGGAGCATCCGCAGCCAGAGATCGTGGTCCTCCGCCCACGGGACTTCGCGGTAGCCGCCTACGGCATCGAATGCGCGGCGGCGCATCAGCACGGTCGGGTGAATCACCGGATTCTCGATGAAACGGGCGTTGGCAATCGCCTCGTGGGTTTCCAGCGAATTGGCCCAGGCGACGTAGCGGGTCATCCCTTCGCCGAGCGGGTCGATCAGGTCCACATCGGTCGCGACCACGTCGACCTCCCCCGCCCCCGCCCCTGCCCTTTCCCACTGGCGGGCGAGGCGCTCGGGGTGGCAACAGTCATCGGCATCCATGCGCGCCAGCCAGTCGGCGGCTGCACCCTTCGCGGCGGTCTGGAGCGCGCCGACAATCCCGGGCGGCCCGGCATTCACCATCAATCGAACCCGGGAATCCCGCCGGGCGAAGCCAGCGACGATTCCAGCGGACCCATCGTCCGAGCGATCGTCCACGGTAAGCAGTTCCCAATCCCCGAAGGTCTGGGCCAGCAGGCTTTCCAGCGCCTCCGCGAGGGTGGCGGCGGCATTGTGGAATGGCAGCAGGATGGAAATCGCCGGCGCCATCACTCACTCGCCGAGGCCGCGGGCATAGGCACCCGATTCATCGAAGACGAGGATCAGCGGGCGGCAGCAGATTTCGCAGTCGTAGTCCATTTCCGCCGGCAGTTCCTCGGGCGGCGGCATGACGACCTCGAAGTTCTCGAAGCATGTGGGGCACTGGACGAGCGCGGTTTCCATGGCGGGAGCATACGGTCGGCGGTTGGAAAGCACCAGTTTGACGCGCGCGCAATCGATGTTAGAGATGTAGGTTGCAGAGTCGCTTCAGACTCAGCAACCAAACCGAATCCATACCGCTATGAAAATCCACCATCTCATGATTGTCGCCACCTTGCCGATCGCCCTCGTCGCTTGCAAGGAGGCCGATGTGGAGAAGGCGAAAGCCGAGGTGAAAGCCAGCGCCGCAGAGGCCGAGGCCAAGATGAAGGCCGCCGCCGATGACGCCAAGAACGCCGCCGAAACGGTCAAAGACAAAGCCGATGAACTCACCAACAAGGCCGAGGCAGCTACCACCGAAGCGGGCGACAAATTGAGGGAAGCCGCGGACAAAGCCAAGAAGGACACCGCGGACGGCCTTGAAAAGGCGGCCGACAAGCTGCGCGAGGAATAACCGGCCCCGTCACCCTTTCCTGCCGGGCGATCCCAGCGATCGTCCGGCTTTTTTTCGCCTCCCGGCAAGCGGATGCGGGCGGTTTCGCGCCTTGCCAAGCCCCCGGGTAAGCGGAACAGTCACGGCGTCCACCGAGACCGTCCGTCATGAATTCCCGCATCGCTTGGCTTGCCCTGTTTTCCGCCGCCGGCCTCTGCCCGGCCCAGCAGCCTGTCGCCCCGCCGGCAGCTCCGAGCGGACCTTTCGAGGTCAATGGCATCGCCGCCCGCGTCAACAGCACGGTGATCACCAAGAGCGAGCTGAACTTCCGGCTCGCCCCGATCTACGCCCAGCTCGCCGCCCAATTTCCCCGCCGCGGCCCGGAATTCGACCGCCAGGTGATGGATGCCCGCGAAAAGCTGCTTCAGGAGATGATCGACCGCGAGATCATCATCTACGAATTCAAACAGTTGGAAAAGAAGGGTGCCAACCTGCCCGATCACGTCGTCGACAAGGAGGTCAAGCGGCAGATCAAAAGCAATTTCAACAACAGCGAGGAGAAATTCGACGCGGAATTGACCCGCGCCGGCATGTCCCGCGACGGCTACCGGAAGATGACCCGCAACCAGCTCATCGTGCAGGCAATGCGGGCAGAGCATTTCTCCGATGCGCCACCGCCGCTGCCCGGCGAGATTCAAAAGGAATACAACGAGGTGAAGGACAAGCTCCGCGACACATCCAAGGACCTGATCACCTTCAACAAGATCTACCTTCCCCGGACCGACGCCGACAACCCTCTGGCGACCCCGGAAAGCCAGCTCGTGCTGGCCGAGAAGCTGGCCGCCGACATCAAGGGCGGGGCCGATGCCGCGGCGCTCGCCAAGCAACACTCGCGCGATGCGTTTGCCGCCGACGGTGGCTTCCAGAAGGATGTGCCCCGCACCGACCTTCAGCCGGAGTTCGGCGCCATCATCTTCGCCGGCAAGGACGGTGACGTGGTGGGCCCGCTCCAGGATCCGGCCGGCTTCACGATCGTGAAGATCACCAAGATCGCGCATGGCCCCTACCCGCCGCTGGGCGAAGTGCGGGACATGATCGAGGAGCGCGTCCGCACCAAGAAGAACTCCGCCACTTACGAAAAGTGGATCAAGAGCAAGCGGAAGACCGCGATCATCGATATCAAGATCTGAGCCGGGCCCGGCCCGCCAGCGATGCCTCGCATCCTCATCACCTTGGGCGACCCCGCCGGCATCGGACCGGAGGTGGTCGAGAAGGCGCTCGCCTCCGGCCGGTTGCCCGTCGGCTTCGATTTCGAGGTGCTCGGCGACACCACCGGGATCACCCCCGGCCAACCTGACGCCATTTCGGCGACTCGAGCGCTGGATTCGCTTGAAGCGTCTGTTCGAATCCTGAAGTCTGATCCTGACGCCAAGGCAGTAGTCACCGGCCCCGTGTCGAAGGCCACGCTGCAAGCGGGTGGATTCCCCTTTCCGGGACAGACGGAATTTTTCGCCCAACGCTTTGATATTCAGGACTATGCCATGTGTTTGAGTGGACAGCGACTGAGCGTTGGCTTGGCCACGATCCACATCCCACTTGCAAGTGTTTCAAGCTCACTCAGCATTGAAGCGATTGTTTCAACCGGGACGCTATTGGAAGACTTCGCACGCCGCCGAACCCGTCGCCAGCCTCGGATCGCGGTCGCCGGCCTGAACCCCCATGCTGGAGAAAACGGTCGTTTCGGCGACGAAGAAATCCGCATCATCGCCCCGGCAATCGATCGCTTGAATCAAACGTTTCCCGGAGTCTTTTCCGGTCCCCATGTGCCGGATGCCATCTTCCGCCAAGCGGCGGACGGAGAGTTCGACGCGGTCCTGGCGATGTATCACGATCAGGGCCTGATCCCGCTGAAGTTGCTGGATTTCGACACCGGGGTAAACGTCACCCTGGGGCTGCCGAAGCCTCGCACGAGCCCGGACCACGGAACCGCCTTTGGGATCGCTGGCCAAGGGATCGCCCGCCCGGACTCGATGATTCACGCCATCCGGCTGGCCTGCGAACTCGCCTGACCCATCCATGCTCTACGACACCACCGCCGACGTGATCCGGAAGGCCCTCCGGGGGCTGGATCTCGCGCCATCCGAGGCCGCGGCCCGCTGCGGGCTCTCCGAACGAGAGGTCATTTCCGCGAGCCGGGGGCCAGCCTTCCGGGAGACCTTGTTGCTACTCGCTCCCGCGTTGGGGCTGAATGGCCCGGCACTCGCCGGCCTGCCGGACTACACCCCACCAGCCTGTCCGCTGTCGGAAATCACTCGATTGGAACTACCGTTTGGCGATGAGACCGTGAATGCGTGGCTGGTTCAGGCAGGCCCGGATGACTACCTGCTCTTCGACACCGGCACCCGCGCTCCCGACGTCCTCCAAGCCTTGGATCAGCGGGGCATCGGCCAAGTTCACGTCCTGATTACCCACCAGCATGGTGATCACATCGACGGCTTGGCCACCCTGAAAGGTCGCACTCGGTCGGTCGTGATTCCTCCGGAAGGCATCGCAGCAGGCGGGCAACTGAGCTTTGGCAACCTTACCGTCGAGGCGATCGACCTGCCCGGCCATTGCCCGGGAGCGGTCGGCTACTTGATCAATGGTCTGGCGCACCCCGTCTGCGTCACTGGCGACGCCCTCTTCGCCGGCTCGATGGGTGGCTGCGCGCCCGGTGGCCCTTATCAGGCGGCCTTGGATGCCCTGCGAGCACATGTCCTGACCTTGGCGGACGAAACCGTGCTGCTGCCCGGCCATGGGCCGGAGACGACCGTGGGCAGCGAGAAGCGCGGAAATGCCTTTCTGGCGATCAGCCGGTAGTACCCCCAGCGACTGGGACCGCGGGAATTTTTATTCCGCGTGAATGGTTGGCGAAGCCGCTATTCAAGCGGACCTGCTGTCCCGGGAGCGCCGGTCTTCAGACCGGCAGAATGGTCCACAAAAGCAGACATAAATCGAGATCCCCCCCTCGGGCACGACTTCGGAGAGGGAGAAACGGCATCGAAGGACCATTCGAGCCGGTCTGAAGACCGGCGCTCCCGGGATAGTTGCCCCGCCCGAAAAAACTATTCGGGCGGGAAAAATCCCGCACTCCCAGTGGGTCTGTCCACCACGCAGAAGAAAACGAAAAAGGGAGCCCGAATCGGACTCCCTCTTTCTAAAAGGTTGCTCGGAAATCCGAACTCTTACATCCCCGGCAGCTCGACGGTGCGGGAGTATTGGAAGGACTCCTGGGCGAGGATCTTCTCGCGCACCTTCTGGTCCAGGGACGAGTTGTTGAGGCGGATGACCGCTGCGTCGGAGAGGACCGTGATGCCGATCTCCACACCGATCAGACGGCCGGCCTTGAGCTCGTCGATGCTCACCTGTGGCGAAAGGCTGCCGGCGTTGGCGTCGGTCACGATGCCATTGCCACGGAGGCGCAGTTCCTTGCCTGCACCGGAGTCGCCTAGGGTCACGCGCACCGGAAAGGTCTTTGCGGTCGTGCCACCGCCGCTCGCGGGCTGGGTCACCTCGACCTGATAGGTCAGGGTGAACTGATAGACGTTCTCGCAAACGAAGTTTTGCACTTCCTTCACCTTCGTGGAGTACTTGCCGGAGAAGGCCGACTCAAGATCCTCCTTGCCCAGCAGATCCTGGAAGGTCTGGTCCGGATCCACCAGCAGGCGATAGAGCACGAAGGTGGCGGACCGGTCATCCTCTTCACCTTCGACCGGGTCTTGCCACTTGAGCTGGTAGCCCACGCAGGAAACGTCGCCGCCCTTGTCGGTGGTGCCGCCGATGTCGCCGGCATAACGATCCGTGGCCGCAGTGAAGAAAATCACATCAGCGGAGTTGGAACTCTGGTTCGCAGACGGACCCGGCAGATTCGACTCCACCTTCGTGTAGAGCCATTCGAAGTTGTTGCCGCGGCGGGAAACCAGCGACTCGAAGTCCTTGGACATCGTGTCCAGCATCGACTTGGCCTGCCGTGACGCGCGGATCTCGGCGCGCCCACGTTGCCACGTATCGAGCGCGACACCGGTGATGGATACCAACACCGCAACAATGACCGTGGTGATGGCCATCGCCACCAACAGCTCGATCAGGGTGAAGCCGCGCCGGAGCGGAGAAGAAAGCGGGTTTTTCATGGTTCAGTGGCCCGCTCAGCGGCGGACGGCGAGATTGCGGGTGAAGACCGGCTTGGTCAGGTTGGCGACATTGAACTTCCCATTGGGCCCCACATATTCGGGCGCACTGTTGGGGATGATGTAGAACTCGGCGGCGAAAGCGATCACAGCCTCGGGATAAGAGTCCGAACCGGAGCCGGTGCCTGCCGGGTCACCATCATCGGGAGTCGGATCGGTGATCTCACCCTCGGTGCCCCGGGTAAGCTGGCCACCGCTGAAGACAAGCTGGGTCAGCTTCACGGCAAAGATCCGGCCATCCAGCGCCTTGAGGTCTTCCAGCAACTCATCGTCGCTGCGTTGGCGGACTGCCGGCTGCACGATGAAATCCTTGCCGGCCACTCCGCCGGCGTTCGTGTAGGGCTCCATAGTACCGTCAGAACGAAGCTGGCTTGGGTCCCCGCGATATTGGTAAAGCAAGATCTCATTGCCCTTGTCCGGCGCTGCCTTGATCCACTCGTAGGCCTTGTCAAAGCCGGTCGGGTAGGTAGCCGAGCCGCCACCCGAAGGACGAACGGTCACGAGTTCCCGCTCCAAGGCCGCGGCAAGCCGGTCGGCCTCCTGCACACTGATGGCGCGGCGCAGGCCGGTCGTAGCCGGACCGAAAACCGCAAGGAAAGCCGTGAGCAACAGCGCCAAGACGCCGATGGCAATCACGGTCTCCATCAGGGTGAAGCCGCGATCAGTCCGGGATTTGTTGAATTTCATGCGATTCAGAACGTGGTCAGTGTGGTTGGAATGCCGATTTCGTCCGGGCCACGGAACAGCGAGGTGCGGCCATTGCGCCACACGATGAAGCCCGCAAAGTCACGCTTGGCATCACCCGTGACACGAGGCTGGTCGCCTTGGGGGCGCGTGCCGCTGCCGATAATGAAGCTGGCTCCGGGGCTGGTGCAGATCCCTTCCGAATTGAATTCGTAGTAGAGGTAGTTGCCGTCGAAGGTCTGTTTGTTGGTGGTAAGCGCGAAATTCTCGATATCGCCCGTCCCCTTTTCGTGCTCCTTCTTGCTGAAGCTCTGGCTGTAGAAGACACCCTCGGGCAGCGTCACCGGGCGGCTGGACATCACCCACTGGTCCTTGATGGGCTCGCCCTGCGCGTCGAGTTCCTCATACACCACGAGCATCCGGCGCTTGTAGTTGTCCGTGCTTTGGGGGTCGTTGATGTCCATCAGCACCCGCGACCGGGTCCCCTTTCCGACCGCGATCGCACGGGCTTCGTCGAAGACGGCTTCCGCTGTCGAAACAGCACTGGAGACTCCCTTGCCCCCGATTCCCTTCAGGCCCACGGCACCCAAGGTCAAGAGGACGGAGATGATGAGAATGACAACGAGCAGCTCGATCAGGCTGAAGCCTTTGGCTGGGCGGGTTGGTCTGAAATGCATAACGGGTTTGGTTTTTTGAATCTGTGGCTTCGGTCGAGCCGGAATGCAAGCCGGAATGTGTTTACATCGCGATTACCGAGGGAACGAACGTTTCAGGCGCTGTAGCGTCCCTTCTTCGGCCCGTCCATCCATGCCCAGGCGGAGCGGACCATGTCGCGGACATCGCGGTGCTCGGCCACCCAGCCGAGGACCTCTTTGGCAAGGCGCGGGTCGGCCAGCAACTGCGGCGGATCCCCAGCGCGGCGCGGGCCATACTGGACGGGCACCGTCTTGCCGGTGACCTCTTCCACCGCGGAAATGATCTCCTTCACCGAGACCCCGACACCGGTGCCGAGGTTGCAGCGGACGGAGTCGCCGCCAGCGGTGAGGTGGTCGATCGCCTTGGCGTGGGCGGAGGCGAGATCGGCCACGTGGATGTAGTCGCGGACGCCGGTGCCGTCGGGGGTCGGGTAATCGGTGCCGAAGACATCGACGTGCGAGATTTCCCCCGTCACCGCCATCAGCACGCGCGGGATCAGGTGGGTCTCCGGGTCGTGGTCCTCGCCGATCAGGCCGTCATCGGCGCAGCCGCTTGCATTGAAGTAGCGGAGGCAGGCGCTCTTGAGGCCCCAGGCGCGGTCGCAGTCGGCGAGCACCCACTCCAGCATCAGCTTGCTGCGGCCGTAGGGGTTGATCGGATTCTGCGGATTGCTTTCGGAAATCGGGATGCTCTCCGGCACCCCGTAGGTCGCGCAGGTGGAGGAAAAGACGAAGCTCTTGCAACCGTGGGCCTGCATCACCTCGAGCATGGTCAGCGGCTCGGCGGTGTTGTTGCGGTAGTACTTCAGCGGGTCGGTCACCGACTCGCCGACGTAGGCGTAGGCGGCGAAATGGACCACGGCCCCGAAGGCGTGCTTGGTGAAAAGCTCCTCAAGCAGCTTGCGGTCCCCCACATCGCCGACGACCAGATCTACTCCCTCATCCACGATTGCCTCGCGGTGCCCGTAAACGAGATTGTCGAGGACGACGACTTTCCGGCCTTGCGAAGCGAGCAGGCGGACGGTGTGGGAGCCGATGTATCCGGCTCCTCCAGTGACGAGAACAGGGGCAGACATTCGTGAGGTTTTGGCAGCTTGACGCGGCGAAGAAACGGATTCCGGAGCATCCTGTCAATCCGCCCGCTGGACTTGACGAGAATCGATTGAATAATTCGTTATTCCTAACGTTACACCGCCATGACCAAAACATCCCGCTGGTTGAAAGGTGCCGCCGCTGCGGCCGCCACCCTGTTCGTTGCTTCGTGCTATTATGACCCCTATGGAGGTGGCGGTTACGGCGGGGGTGGAGACGGCGGCTACTACGGCGGTGGGGGCGGCGGTTTGAACACGACTTTCGTTTACACCAGCAGCGACCGCTGGTTCTACGACCCCACGGTCTACTGCTACTACGACCGCTACCGTAGCTGCTACTACGATCCCTACCTCTACGGCTACTATCCCCGCGGCTACTGCCCGCGGCCGATCTACGGGGCTCATCACCCGCACGGCTGGAATGGCCACGGCCACCTCTCGCCGCCCGGCAACTTCCGCGACCGCGTGCTGCCCAACTACCAGAACCGCGTCGACCAACTGAAAGCCGCGAATTACTCGTGGGCGACGAAGGTACGCGAGCGCAATGACTCGACCGCCGACGCCTGGCGCAACCAGCGCTCCCGCGCCGCCGCCAATTTCCAGCAGTCGCGCGACAACCAATCCGTGCGCAACCAGAATGCGCGTGAGACCCAGGCACAGCGGCAGCAAAACGTCCGCGGCCAGCAGCAGAACTGGGCGGACAAGGTCCGCGAACAGCGGCAGTCGCCGCAGGCAACCCCGTATCAACGTCAGTCGCAGCCGAACTACGGTGGCCAACAGGCAGCTGTGAAGGGTTCGCAGCAAGCCCGCATGGCCGAGGCCCGCGCCCAGCAGCAGACGGCCAACCAAGCCCGCGTCCAGGAACGCCAGACACGCCAGGCCGAGAAGAAGGAAAGCAGCGGCAATAGCGGCGGCGGCGGCGGCGGCGCTTGGAAAGAAAAGATGCAGGAGCGCCGGGAAAACCGCGGCAATTGAAGCTGCCTGAGCGACTTGTCCACAATTTGTTCACAAGCCCTCGCCATCTCCGTGGCGGGGGCTTTTTTGTTGGATCGGAGATAGCTGGGCATAACGTCTCTGGACCCTTGCGACTTTCCGGTGCTTGATTACCGAAAGCTTTCCTATGATGCCTGACGAGACAATGGAGCTTTGGGATGCCTACCTAGCCTCTGAACGAATCCGCATCCGGCATCAATCGATGGAAGCGCTTGAGCGCTTCATCAACGCCTTGCTAGAGCTTCCTCCGGAACGTTGGCACCCTTGGGCTCGCGATCTGGCAATGCGAGTGATCGATGGTGGAGACCCGACCGACATCCGTTTACCGATGGTGGAGACCCGACCGACATCCGTTTACCTTTGTTTAGGTACGTTCTCTTCCCCGCCCTTTATACCGGCCTTCAAACTTGCATTCCAGGTGCCGGGCGCTGGCTCGCAGGATTTTCTCAATTACTTTACAAGTCCCCTTCGTGCCGCGAGCAATTGCCTGAGGACCAACGGTCAGAGTATGGTCTGCTTTTACGAGCCGTTTCCGACGACGACTCGGACGTTCGCTCCAAAAGTCGGCTGCTGACACTGATGCGTTCCCGGTTTGACTACGCACTCCACGAGCTTCCCCTAGGAGTGCTCTATGGCCACGACGGCGCCACCATTGAGGAGTGTGGCGAACTTTTGGAAGAGCTTGAAGGCTATGAGCGCCTAGCCGACCAAGTCGGGCATGAAGGTGATCGCGACCTTATTTCAAAGGCGCGATTTCATATCCCTGCCTACCGCCAATATCTGGAGGAACATGACCGTTATACGACCTACGCGCAGTACCTGTCACTTCACAGCAGCGGCGTTCGGATGGATTGAGAGATCATTTCCTCACGCAAGACGGCAGACTGATCTGCGCCGCCTCTGACCAGCGCTTCATCGCATCCGAGTTTCTCGCCGACTCTTGAATCTAATGTCACGCGACGGAGGCCTTTTGTTTTCCCGAAAATGGGAGCGTTGTGAAAGGATGAGCCATGAATCCCCTCTTCTGCCGGATGGCGGCTCTTGCCGCGCTCATGACCGCCACCCATGCTGCGCCCTTGGTAACCGCGGGAAAGCCCGCCGAGCTGAGCATCCGGGTCACCGGCGACCGGGCCCTGCGCGTCACGCTGAAGCCACTCGATTTCAAGCCGGAACTCCCGGTGAATCCGGCATTGTTAGACCGGACGGATGAACCGGTGATCCGGATTCAGGAGATCGATCGCCCGCGGGAAATCGCGGCTGGCGTTCTCAAGGTCTCGTTGAAGCCCGATCCCCTCACCATCCGCGTCACCTCGGCCGATGGCGTCCTGATCCAGGAACTGGCGTTCCAGAATGACGGCAGCGTTTCCTTCCCACTCGATGGCCAGCCGGTGCTCGGTCTCGGCGAAGGCGGCCCGCTGCCCGGCAAGGACTGGCGCAATGCCCCGGTGGAGTTTGACCGGCGCGGGCGCTTCGACGGCATGCAGCCCCGCTGGCAATCCGACGCCTATGGCTCGCGCAATCCCGTCGCCCTGCTCGCCGGCACCGGCGGCTGGGGGCTGTGGTTCGCGACGCCGTGGGGAAAGATCGATCTCTCGAAGCCCGACACCGGCAAGTTCATCCCCATCGAAGCGAAGGACCCCAAGGCCATGCGCCAGTCGCACGGCAACCAGCAACTCCAGCTCGGCAAAGGCATCCCGCCGATGGAGACCTTCGTTCCCGGCCTGCTCGATGTCTTCATCTTCGACTCGCGCGACCCGGCCGTTTTCATGAACAACCTCGCCGCGCTTAGCGGTCGTGCAGCAATGCCGCCGAAGTGGGCGCTCGGCTACATGCAGTCCCACCGGACGCTGGAGGACGACGCGCAGATGCTGGGAATTGTCGATACCTTCCGCGAGAAGCGCATCCCGCTCGATGCGGTGATCTATCTCGGTACCGGCTTCACCCCGCGCGGTTGGAACAAGCCGCAGCCGTCCTTCGAATTCAACCCCGCGATCTTCAAGCGCAACCCGGCGGCATTCATCGCCGACGTGCACCAGCGCAACGCCAAGGTCGTGCTCCACATGGTGCCGTGGGACCGCGACCGCATCCCGATGTTAGACGACTCGCGCCTTGGCAGCTATTGGAAGGAGCACGAGGCGCTCGTGAAGGCCGGCGTGGACGGCTGGTGGCCGGACGAGGGCGATTGGTTCGACCTGCATGAGCGATTCAAGCGCCACCAACTCTACCACGAAGGCCCGCTTTCCACACAGCCGGAACTCCGGCCATGGAGCCTGCACCGCAATGGCCACCTCGGCATCGCGCGGTGGGGCGGCTGGGTCTGGTCGGGGGACACGCAATCGACCTGGAAGAGCCTCGAAGCGCAGATCGCGGTCGGCCTCAATCACTCGCTCAGCCTATCGCCATTCTGGGGCTCGGACCTCGGCGGCTTCTTTTCTACCCCGGAGCTGACCGGCGAGCTGTATGCGCGCTGGTTCCAGTTCGCGGCCTTCTGTCCTTCGTTCCGCGCGCATGGCCGGACCTGGTGGACCCGGCTACCGTGGGGCTGGGGACTCGATTCGCTCGGTCCCGTCGAGGACAAGGAACCGCCGAAGCTTTCGGAGCTGAACAACCCGGCAATCGAGCCGATCGTGCGGAAATACGCGGAGTTGCGTTACCAACTGCTCTCCTATAACTACACGCTGGCCTGGCAAGCTCGTGAGACCGGCTTGCCGATGATGCGCGCCCTGTGGCTGCACTACCCCGGCGATGCGAAAGCCCGCGGCATCGGCAGCGAGTATCTGTGGGGCCGCGACCTGCTCGTCGCACCGGTTTTCGAAAAAGGAGCCACCAGCCGCGACATCTATCTACCGGAGGGCCAGTGGTATGACTTTTGGTCCGGCGAGTTGCAGCAGGGTGGCCGTAGCATAAACCGGACGATCGATCTGGCGACCATGCCGATCTATGCGAAGGCTGGCGCGATTCTGCCGCTCGATCCGGTCCGGCAATACACCGGCGAGGAGGTGAAGGAGCCGCTCACGATCCGGATCTACCGCGGTACCGATGGCTCCGCGCTGCTCTATCACGACGACGGCAGCAGCAATGGCTACCTCAAAGGCGAATCCTCGGTGACCTCCCTCAAGTGGGATGACCAGGCGGCGAAGCTCACCATTGAGCCGCGTATTTCTCCCGATCACCGGCTGACGCAGCCGCAAAAGCTCCGCATCGAGCTGGTTCCGGGCGGAAAAGAGAAGCAGGTCGAGTATTCGGGTGAGGCGCTGGCGATTGATTTCAAGTGAAGCCCGGGAATTCCGCGCCTTCACCTTCCCTAAAGGTTGATCCTGCCACGGTGGGCGCATGAGTTTCCCCGCCCGCCTCGCTGCATGCACCGCGACGCTGCTCGTCGTGTTGCCGGGATGCCGCGTCACGCCCGCCCAAGGCCCGGAGGTCACGCTGCCGGTTTCCTGGAGAAATGCGGCCGGGTTCCCGACGGCCTCGCCCGACCGCGACCTTTCGACCTGGTGGTCGTCCTTCGGCGATCCGCAGATGACCCGGCTGATCCGCGAGGCCTTGGCAGGCAACCGCGATCTCGCCTCCGCCATCGCCCGGGTCCGCCAGGCACAGGCACAACGGGATGCCCAGCGCGCCTCGCTTTTCCCATCGGTGGACTACGATGGTTCCCGTAGTTCGGGAAAAACTTGGAACGATGGCAGCGCAGACCGTTCAAGCACCTCTTACTCGGCAGGCTTGAGCGCTTCATGGGAAGCCGACTTCTTCGGAAAGAACCGCCAGGCAGTGCTCGCAGCCTCCGCGGAGGTGGAGACCGCGAAGGAGAACCTCTACTCGGCCCAGTCCTCGCTGGCCTCGGAGGTGGCGCTCGCCTACCTCGACCTGCGGTCCGCAGAAGAGCGGCTGGCGATCGTGAAGCGCAGCCTCACCACCCGCGAGGAAACCACGCAGCTCGCCTCATGGCGCGCACAGGCCGGCGAGATCGATCAACTGGAACTCCGCCAAGCCGAGTCGAGCCTTGAGACCGCTCGCTCGCAGATTTCATCGCAGGAGCAAAACATCGCACAAACCCGGAACCGCTTGGCGCTGCTGTGCGGCCGGGCTCCCGGCGGAGTGTCCACCGGCTCCGGCGACATCCCCTCGCCTGCCCGCCGTCTCGCGGTCGGCATTCCCGCCGATACCATCCGCCAGCGCCCCGACGTCCGCGCCGCCGGCTACCAATGGGTCGCCGCCGTGGCACGCACCAAGGTCGCGGAAGCCGAGCGACTGCCGAGCCTCCGGCTGTCCGGCTCGCTCGGCATCGACTCACTGACGAGCGACAAGCTCTTCAGTCCCGCATCGACCGCCACCGGTCTCGTCGCCGGCCTCTCCGGCCCGATCTTCGATGCCGGCCGCATCCGCGCGAACATCGTGGCACAAGGCGCGGTCGAGGAACAGGCGCTGCTTTCCTACGAATCCTCCGTTCTAACAGCTCTCTCGGAAGTGGAAGACGCGCTCATCGCCTGCCGCCGCACCGGGGAGCGCCTGACCACGCTGCAGAAGGCCGCCGCCTCGGCGAAGCAAGCCTCCACGCTGGCGAGCCAGAAGTATCGCGCCGGGGTCATTGACATCACCACCGTGCTCGATACCCAGCGCAGCGACCTCGCGCTTGAGGAAACCGTGGCCGCGGTGAAAGCCGACCGCGCCGCCGCCCATATCCAACTCTACAAGGCACTCGGCGGCGGTTGGTCCGCCGGTTCCTGAACACCCGACTTTTCATGAAGCCATCCGATTCATCGCAAGACCTTGTTGCAGTACTCGACGGCGGCCGATCCCGGCCGATCCGCAAGTGGATCCTCATAGCCGTGGGACTCGCCGCGGTGGGAGGCGGCGCATACTACTACTTCAATAAAAATGGCAAGGCCGTCACCGGACCGGAATACGTGACAGAGCCCTTGGAGCGCGGCGAAATCTCCATCGAGATCACTGCCACCGGCACCCTTGCCCCGACGAACCAAGTCATTGTCGGCAGCGAACTCTCCGGCACCATCGCCGAGGTCTTCGTGGATACCAACGACACCGTGACCAAGGGCCAGCAGCTTGCGAAGCTGGACACCATCAAGCTGGTCCAGCAAACCGAGCGCACCCGCGCCACGCTGCTCTCGGCCAAGGCCCGCGTGGCCCAGGCGGAGGCGACTCTTCGCGAAAGCGTCGCCTCCCACGACCGGGCCCTGGAGCTTCACAAGCTGAGCGGCGGCCAGACGCCATCGAAGGCGGACATGGATACCTCGCAGGCCACCATGGAACGCTCGCAGGCGGACCTCGAAAGCGCGAAGGCCTCCGTGGCCGAGGCGGAAGCAAACGTGAAGTCGAACGAGCGCGACCTCGAGAAGGCGGTCATCCGCTCGCCCGTCAATGGCACCATCCTGCTGCGCAAGCTGGAGGTCGGCCAGACCGTTGCCGCGTCCTTCACCGCGCCGGAGCTTTTCACCATCGCGGAAGACTTGCGCAAGATGGAACTCGTGGTCGCCGTGGCAGAGTCCGACATCGGGCGCGTCGACAAGGGCCAGGCCGTCGAGTTCGAGGTGTCCGCCTGGCCGAAGCGCACCTACAACGCCTCGGTGAAGAAGGTCTTCTACGGCTCCACGCTCACCAACAACGTGGTCACTTACAGCACGGAGCTGGAAGTGAACAACGACGACCTGAGCCTGCGGCCCGGTATGACCGCCACCGCCGACATTTTCATCGAGCGCAAGAAGGACATCTTCACCGTGCCAGATTCCGCACTACGCTTCGATCCCGTGGCCGCGGCGAAACTTGGCAAGCCCGAGGAAGGAGGCCGTACTATCGTCCAGCAACTCTCGCCGGGCGGCGGACGCCGCTTCGGCCGCGGCTCGGGCGCTCCGCCTCCCGGCGGCCCGGAGAAGAAGGGTGCCAGCGTCTGGGTTCTGCAGGATGGCAAGCCGGTCGAAGTCAAGGTCACCACAGGCCTCACCGACGGCAGCCAGACCGAGATTACCGGCGAAGGACTTTCCGAAGGCGCGGACATCATCGTGAGTGCCAAGCCCCCGGCGAAGTCATGAGCAACCTGATCGAACTGCGCAGCCTAACCAAGACCTATGGACGCGGGGATGCCGCGTTCCAGGCTCTTCGTGGCGTGGACATGGACATCGCCAAGGGCGAATTCCTCGCGGTCATGGGTCCCAGCGGCTCGGGAAAATCGACGCTGATGAATTTGTTAGGCTGCCTCGACACCCCGACCACCGGCAACTACCGCTTCGAAGGGATCGGCGTGGAGACGCTCAATAAGGACCAGCGTTCCTTGCTCCGCCGCACCGCGCTCGGCTTCATTTTCCAAGGCTTCAACCTGCTCGCCCGCACCTCTGCATTGGAGAATGTGGAGCTGCCCCTGCTCTACCGCGGCTACTCGCGGAAACAGCGCCACGAGATGGCGCGCAAGGCGCTCGCCAGCGTCGGCCTGCCCGACAAGGAGCGCAACACGCCGGCCGAGCTCTCCGGTGGCCAGCAACAGCGCGTCGCCATCGCCCGCGCGATCGTGACCAATCCGGACACCCTTTTCGCCGACGAACCGACCGGCAACCTGGACTCCAAGACCACGCACGAGGTCATGGAACTCCTGTGCCGGCTGAATGAGGACCTCGGCATCACCGTCATCATGGTCACCCACGAGGACGAGGTGGCGCACTTCGCCAAGCGCATCGTCCACGTCCGCGACGGATTGATCGGCTCGGATGAACTCAACTCCAACCGTACCCCTCGCACCCGATAAGTATGTTCTGGAACGCCTTCATCATCGCGCTCCGCGAGATCCGCCGGAATCTGACGCGCGCCTTCCTCACCGTGATCGGCGTGGTCATCGGCGTCGCTGCCGTGGTCACCCTCGTCACGCTCGGCCGCGGGGCCACGGAGACGGTGAAAGCCCAGATCGAGAAGGTGGGCAGCAACCTGCTCACACTGCGCCCGGGGCAAGGCTGGGGTCCGCAATCCGCACCGCTTTTCAGCCAGGACGATGTCGAAGTCATCCGGCAGCAGATCCCCGGTATCCGGGCGGTGGCACCGATGGCGAATACCAGCGTGCAGGCCATCGCCGGGGAAGAGGCGCGGCAAACCGACATCCAGGGGACCACGCCGGAATACTTCCCGATCGGCAACTGGGACATCGCCGACGGCCGCTTCTTCACTGATGAGGAAGTCGTGGATGGCGCAACTGTCGCCGTGATTGGCGAGACCATCCGCAAGGAGCTTTTCCCGAAGGGCGATGCCATCGGCCAGAAGATCCGCGTGTCGAGCACCGCCGTCACCGTGATCGGCGTGACTGTCGCGAAGGGCCAGGCGGGCTGGGGTGACGACCTCGACGACAACATCATCATCCCCATCACCACCCTGCAGCGCAGGCTGAATGGTCAGATGTCGAAGCAGAACCTCGGCCAGATCATGATCTCCACCGAGGACGGCTACCCCAGCGAAGCGGTGGTCGCAGACCTGAACTCCATGATGCGGGAACGACGCCACCTCGGCCGCAACCAGCAGAACAATTTCTCCGCCTTCGACAGCCGCCAGATCGCGGACGCGGTCAGCTCCAGCACCCAGGTGATGACCTCGCTGTTAGCCGCGGTGGCCGGTGTCAGCCTTCTGGTAGGCGGGATCGGCATCATGAATATCATGCTGGTCTCGGTGACCGAGCGGACACGTGAAATCGGCATCCGCATGGCCATCGGCGCGCGGGCTCGCGAAGTGATGCTCCAGTTCCTGGTGGAGGCGGTGACCCTCTCATGCGTCGGCGGACTGTGCGGCATCGCATTGGCCTACGGACTTTGCGTCTGGCTGGCCAAGCTCGTAGGCGCGCCCTTCACCTTCGATCCCAAGATCAACGGCATCGCCTTCATTTTCTCCGCCGCTATCGGCATCCTCTTCGGCTTCATGCCCGCGCGACGGGCCGCCGCGCTCGATCCGATCGAAGCGCTCCGGCATGAATAGTCGATGGTTGAGAGTTGATGGTTGATAGTGAACGGCCAGAAGACTCCGCCATCTCATTCTCTTTCTCTCAACTTTCAACCACCGACTCTCAACCCCGTGCGCCTGCTGGTCATCGAGGACGATCCACTGCTGCTCCACAGCCTGAGCGAAGGGCTGCGGGAGGAGCTGTATGCGATCGATACCGCGGCCGATGGCAAGGAAGGCTTGGAGAAAGCCCGCGCGACGGACTACGACTGCATCGTGCTGGATGGCATGCTGCCGGGCATCGACGGCTGGGAGCTGCTGGCCAGGCTGCGGCGCGAGAAGAAGACTCCGGTATTGATGCTCACCGCCCGTGATGCCGTGCCCGATCGCATCCGCGGCCTCGATGCGGGAGCGGATGACTACCTGACCAAGCCCTTCGATTTCGAGGAACTGCTGGCCCGTCTGCGCGCCTTGATCCGCCGCAGCTCGGGGCTGGGGACGAGTTTGTTAGAGATCGGTGGCGTGGAGGTCGATACGGCGGCGCGCACCGTCCGCAGTGGCGGAGAGGCCGTTTCGCTCACGCCGCGTGAATACGGCCTGGTCGAGTATCTTGCGCTTCACCGCGGCAGCGTGGTCAGCCGCACGGAACTCTATGAGCATCTCTTCGACGAAAGCGACGACACGCTTTCCAACCTGCTCGACGTCCACGTTTCGAACGTCCGCAAGAAGCTCGGCGCGACCTTCATATCCACCCGCCGCGGACACGGCTACAGCATCGAATGAAGCGGCTCTTCCAATCGGTCCGCTGGCGGCTGCTGCTGTGGTATGCGCTGATCCTGCTGGCCTTGGTCACCGGGCTGTGCCTGCTTTCCTACCGGCTGGCGGCGAACGACCGCACCGGCCAGATCGACCGGGAGATCCGCAATTTCCAAGGGACCTTCTTCCGCAGCCTCTTCGCCTCGCGACCGCTGCCGAACAAGAACGACCCGCCGAGCTTCGACGAGATCCGCGACCGCCTGCGCAATCCCGGCGAGCTCTCGGCATTCCCGCCGGAACTCCACGCGCTCTTCGAGGGCGGCGAAGGCGGCTCCTACCTCGCCTTCTGGGACAGCGATGGCTCGCCCCTTTTCATCTCGGCGAATGCCCCGGTACATCTCTGCCCGCCCAAGCCTAATAAGGACGGCTCCACACAATACATCGAGAAAGCCAACCGCCGGGAGCACCACCGCACCAATCCCACCGGCATCAGTTCGATCACCGGCCGCGATATCAGCGCGGAGCAAAAGGAGCTGCGGAATTTCGGCCTGCTGCTCGCCCTCGGTGGTGGCGCGGTGTGGCTCGCCGGCCTCGGCGGCGGCTGGTGGCTGGCAGGCCGCGCGCTCAAGCCAATCGATACCATCGGCCGCACCGCCTCGCGCATCGCGGCAGGTAATCTCGACGAGCGCATCCAGATCGCCAATACCGACAACGAGCTCGACCGACTCGGCCACGTGCTGAACGACACCTTCGAGCGTCTCTCCGCGGCGATCGAACGACAGAAGCGTTTCACCGCCGATGCATCGCACGAGCTGCGCACGCCGGTCACGATCATCCTCTCGGAAACCCAGCGGGCGCTGAAACGCGAGCGCGAGCCGGAGCAGTATCGCGAGATCCTCGGCAACTGCCGCACCGCCGCCGAGCGCATGCGCGCGCTGGTGGAATCGCTGCTGGTGCTGGCACGCCAGGACCTGCCGACCTCCGGCGCTGAGCCGGTGACCTGCGACCTCGCCGACATTGCGACCGGAGTCGCCGACCTGCTGCAACCACTCGCCGACGAGCACTCGATCACCGTGCGGCGCGAGCTTTCCCCCGCCCCGCTCAAGGGCGACCCGCACTCGCTGGCGATGGTCGTGCAAAACCTCCTCTCGAACGCACTCGTCCATCCCCCGTCGGGCAGCACCGTCGTCCTGAAAACCTCCGCAAGCGCGGAGGGAACCGTGCTGGAAGTCTCCGACAATGGCCCCGGCATCGCGACCGAGCACTTGCCGCGCTTGTTCGACCGCTTTTACCGCGCCGACTCCGCACGCGGCCAAATCAACGGCCACACCGGTCTCGGCCTGGCGATCGCCAAGACCATCGTCGAGAACCACGGCGGCGGGATCGACGTGGAAAGCAGCCAGGGCACGACTTTCCGGGTCGTGCTCCCGTAGCTCGAATTTGTGGGAAGATTCTCCGCCGTCGCACCTCTCAAGCGTTGGAAAAACGGCCAAAGGCGCAGATCGCTTGAAACATCGGCCGCTTCCGAAGCTTACCTCTCCTTACGATGAATCCGAAGAAATCCCAATGGATTTGGAGCGCCGGTGGTCTTGCCTTGGCGCTGGGTGCCGGTGTGATGATCGGACGAGTCAGCGCCCCGGAGGGCAAGTCCGACGCCTCCGCCGATGGCAGCTCGACCTCAGGCCGCGGGACAGGCAATGGTGGTCCCCTCAGCCTCGCCGAGCGCCTTGAGCGCAAGCGCGCCGGGGAAGGTCGCGAAACTGCCTCGAAGCCGGCGGACAAGGACCTCAAGTCCATCCTCGACGTCACCAGCCGGCTCGACCGCACGCAACGGCTGCTCGCTTTCCTCGACCGCCTGCCGGCCGACCAATTCGCCGGGGTTTACGACGAACTTCGTAATTCCCCATCCGCCGAGCTGCGCGGTGCCGAGCGCTCGCTGATCCTGCAGGCATGGGCAGAGCGTGATCCGCTGGGTGCCGTCGGTTTCCTCCAGCAGGGCGGGGCGGGCGATTGGGAGCGCGAGACCGCCCTTTCCTCTTGGGCCGCCAACGACCCACAAGCCGCCTTTGCGTGGGCCTCCTCGGCTCCCGACGAAGGCGACGTCAACAACTGGCTGCTCGGTGCGACCCGTGGCATCGCCGCCGCCGACCCACAGCTTGCCCGCGACTACATCGCCAAGCTCGAAGGCCGCACTCGCGACCAAGCGATCGATGCCGTGGAGCCATACGTCACCCAGTTCGGCTTCGACTACTCGAAGTCGTGGCTCGCCGGGCTGACCGACGAGGGACTTCGCAATCAAGCCTCACGCGAACTGTCCCGCGACATGGCCCGCCTCGACCCTGCCCAAGCCGCGCAGTGGAACGCCGCCATGACCGACGTGAATACCCGCCGCGATATCTCGGAAACCGTCGCCGACCATTGGGCTCGCCAGGATCTCGACTCCGCCCGCTCATGGGTGGAGCGCTTGCCGGAAGACACCAAGTCGGAAGCTGCCGAAGGGGTCGCCCGTCAATATGCCCGCCAGGATCCCGCCGCCGCCGCGAAGTGGCTGGCCAGCCTCGGCAACAACCCGGACCTCGATGGCGCACGACAGGTGTTCATCGAGGAGAGCTTCCGCAACTCGCCGGAGACCTCGCTCAATTTCGTCTCCAACATCAGTGACCCGCAGCGCCAACAAGGCTATTACTGGCGCTATCTCGGCAACTGGATGCGCAGTGACGAAGGTGCCGCGCGTCAGTGGATGAACTCCAACTCGCAGCAGTTGCCGCCGCAGATTGTCGAGCGGTTCAACCGCCCTCGCCAGACGCAATAAGCCATCCGCCTTTCATCCGGTCCGCACCGTTGCGGACCGGAATGGTGAAATCATCTCACGCGATCGGCGGCACATCGACCCAAGCGCCGGTCTCGTGTGACTTCCAGCTCAGTTCGGCGAGCTGCACACCCTTCGCCCCTTCGCGCAGGGTCCAGCGGAACGGCTCGTCATTGACGACGTGCTTGAGGAAGAGTTCCCACTGGATCTTGAAGGCGTTTTCGAAAGCGAGTTGGTCCGGCACTTCGGTCCAGCGGTCGTAGTAGTTGATCGGGCTGTCGATGTCCGGATTCCACACCGGGCGCGGCGTGGTGCTCTGGTGCTGGGCCCAGCATTTCCGCAGGCCCACGATGGCGGAGCCCTCGGTGCCGTCCACCTGCATGGTCAGCAGATCGTCGCGGCGCACGCGAACGTTCCAAGATGAGTTGAACTGGCAGATGATGCCGGTCTCGGTCTCAAATAGCGCGTAGGCGGAGTCGTCCGCCGTGCACTTGAAGGGCTTGCCGCTCTCGTCGAAGCGCTGCTCGATGTGCGTGGCAGCCTTGCAGAAGACGCGGGTGACGTTGCCGAAGAGGTTGTCGATCACGTAGCGCCAGTGGCAGTGCATGTCGATGATCATCCCCCCCCCGTCCTCGCTGCGGTAGTTCCAGCTCGGCCGCTGGATCGGCTGACCCTCGTGCTCGCCGGTGAAGACCCAGTAGCCGAACTCACCGCGGACGCTGAGGATCTTGCCGAAGAAACCCTGCTCCTTGAGAAGCTGGTACTTCCGCAAGCCGGGCAGCCACAGCTTGTCCTGCACCGCTCCGTTCTTCACGCCCGCCTTCTCGGCGACCTCGGCGATGCGCAGGGCTTCATCAAAGCTAACCGCGGTCGGCTTCTCGCAATAGACGTGCTTCCCGGCGGCGATGGCTTTCTCAAGGAAGCCGATGCGATACGGCGTGCCGGAGGCATCGAAGAAGATCTCGTTGTGCGGATCCGCCAGCGCGGCATCTAGGTCGGTGGTGTAGCGCTCGACGCCGTATTTCGTGGCGAGTGCACGGATCTTGTCCTCATTGCGGCCGGTGAGGATGGGATCGGGAATCACCAGCGTATCGCCGCACACCACCCCGCCCTGATCGCGGATCGCGAGGATGGAGCGCACGAGGTGCTGGTTGGTGCCCATGCGTCCGGTGACGCCGTTGAGGATGATGCCGAGCTTCTTGGTTTTCATGAGTGGAAGAAAAAGTGCCGGGTTAGAGCGCCTCGCAGCTCTGAACGATCTTTTCGAGGAAGTCGTGCTGGTTCTCGGACCAGTACTTGCGGGAGAAGATCTCAACTTCGGTGAGACCCTCGAAGCCGGTAGCCTGGACCATCCTCGCGATGCGGGCCGAGGCATTCACTCCTTCGCCGGGCAGACCGCGGTCTAAAAGGACGTGATCGAAGTCCGGCTTGAACTCGCAGACGTGGAAAGCGAACAGGCGGTCGGCCGCGGCACAGCGCTGGATCTGCGCTTCCAGCCCGCTTTCCCACCAGACGTGGAAGACATCCAGAGCCACACCGACGAGCGGATGATTGAGCGACTCGACGAGTTCGTTCGCATCGCGCATCGAGGCGACGGCCGAGCGGTCGCCGGCATACATCGGGTGCAGCGGCTCGATCGCGAGCTTGATCCCGGCGCTCTCAGCCTGCGGTAGCAGCGCGGCGATACCGTCGCGGATCTGGTCGAGATTTTCCTCAGGCGTCTGCCCGAGTGTCGCGCCGCAGACGAGCACGATCATTGGCAAGCCGAGCGTCTCGGCTTCGCGCACGGCAGTCCTGTTAGACTCGATGGCCGCCTCGCGGGTCGGCAGATCTTTGCCGGTAAAGAAGCCGCCTCGCACGAGGCTGACCGGCTTCAAACCGCTGTCATCGAGATGCTTCTTCACCTTCGCGAGGTCGTGGCCCGCGACCGTTTCGCGCCAGATCGAGACGCCGCCAATTCCGCGGCGGGCATAGTTTTCCAAGCACTCGTGGATCGACCACGGCTTGTTCGTGAAGGTGTGGATGGCGAGGCGGTCGGGAGTCATGACTGGGCGGGTGGGACGGCCGAAGTGGATTCGCCGGGGACAAGCTGCCCGGCCACGCGGAGCAAGGCGGCGGGCGCTTCGTTTTCGATGATCTCCGCCTGCAAGCGCGTGGCGGCATAGCGGGCCAGTTCTTCCACCGGCAGGCTGACGGTGGTGAGCAGCGGACGGGAAAGGCGGCGCACGGGCGAATCGTCGAAGCCGGTCACCGCGACTTGCTCCGGAACGGAAATGCCCAGGCGGTCGAGTTCTGTCAGCACGACGGTACCAACGATGTCGTTCACGCAGACCAGCACGTTCGCGCCCTTGGCCGCAGCGGCGACTTTCGCCTGCTGGATCGACGCAATGTCATGCACGACCACCGTGTCTTTCTCGCGGTCGAAGGAAACACCCCGCCGACGGCAAGCCTGCTCAAAGCCATCGAGCCGTTCCTCGTGGATCTGCCCCAGGCCTTCGATCGAAACGAAGCGCGGGTGGATCTCCCCCATCGTCGAGCGCAGGTGGTCTAACAAATCAAGCATCCCCGCCGCGTGGTCCGCGGCGACGCAAGGCAGCCGCGGAATCGAACGGTTCAGCACTACGAACGGCGTGCCATGCTCGCGCAGGCTCTTGAGCGCCTGCTGGGAAGGGCGCTGGAAGGCGAAGACGAAGGCATCAATATCGCCGCCCTTCTTGTGCGGATAGGGATCAAACTCCGGCGAGTTGATCTCGCAGAGCAAGTTCAGCCCACACTGCGTGAAGCCCCGGCGCAAGCCCTCGATCAATGCGGCGAAGTCATAGAACAGCGCCCGCTCCGGATCGGCGTGGCGCGGCAGGACGAGCTTCACGCTGAGGATCGCCCGCCCGCGGTGACGACGGATCGTCCGCTTCTCGTAGCCGATCTTTTCCGCCGCGGCGGCGACTCGGGAGCGCACATCGGCAGTCACCAACCGCGATCCATTCAGCGCGCGCGAAACGGTCGCGGAGGAAATGCCCAGCTCGCGGGCGATGTCGTCGATCGTCGGCATGGCTTGTTAGAGAGCGTAGCCGAGCCGCTTGGCACAATCCTCGATGATGCCAGCTTCCCAGTCCGGACGGCGCGGGCAGAGCTTGTGCGGCTCGGAGGTCGGGATGCGGCCGATGAGATGCTGGAAGACCGCGCAGCTATGCTTGTAGGCCGGCACCGGCGCACGGAAGCCGATATTGCCGAGATACTGCAGCGCGTCCGTGAGCTCGGCGTAGCGCTCGTCGCCCTCCAGCCAGTATTGGTCGCGCAGGGCGAATTTCTCCGGGCAGAACGCAGCCAGACCGAGCAGGTAGTCGGAGCCGTATTCGGTCATGTCGATGCCCAGATCGTTGCCCGTGAAGATCATGAACTCCGGCCGCACCTCATCGCGGATCTCCAGGCGCCGCAGCTCCTTGCCGCGGTCGAGCGACGAGTGCTTGATGCCCTTCAACGCCGGGATCGTCATCAGGCCGCGGATCGTCTCCTCGTCGTAGATCATGCCATTCGGCGCGAACATCTTGCCGAGCTCGAAGCCGAAGACCGACTCGTGTCCCTCGCAGACCTTCGCATAGAGTTCGACGATCTGGTCCGGAGCCCAGTCGTGGAAGCGCGTCGTCTGGAACAGAATCGGAGTGCCGCCAAAGGACACGATTTCATCCATCTGGCGGCGGTAGAGATCGACCAGATCGCCCTCCACACCTTCGACGAAAACGCCGGCCACGAAGTCGCGGCGACCTGCGATCACCTCCTTCGTCAGCCCCAGGATCTCGCTGCGTTCGACGGGAGTCAGGTAGTTTGCGTAGCCGGTGTCCATGTTCACCGCGCAGCCGAGGCCGGCATCGGTGGTGCGGGCGACGGCCGCTTGGAAAGCCTCCCGGGCGATCGAGCCATCAGCCTCAAAGGGCAGCAGGCAGGCAGCGTATCCGGTGATCTTGCGGCGGAAGCGTTTGGCGGCGTGGCGGGTTTCAAGCGACATGACGCAGCGACTATTTGCATGCAAATTTATTCCTGCAAGCTTTTCTCACCTACCCATCCATGGCATTGCGTCATGGCGGTTGGCTCCCTTTTCTAACGTCATGCGCTACGCCATCTGCAACGAAACCTTCGGCTCCATCCCCCTCGCCGAAGCCGCCGCCATCGCCGCGAAGATCGGCTACACGGGGCTGGAAATCGCGCCCTTCACGCTCGCGGAAGACGTGCAAACACTCACCACCGGGGACGCGAAAGTCCTCGGCGACCAAGTGCGGGATGCCGGCATGGACGTCGTGGGGCTGCACTGGCTGCTGGCGAAAACCACCGGCTTTCACCTCACCACGCCGGACGACGCGGTGCGCCAGGCGACCGCCGATCACGCCAAACACCTCGCCGATCTCTGCCACGCGATGGGCGGGACCATCATGGTCTGGGGCAGTCCGGTGCAGCGCTCGCTCGAGCCCGGTTGGAATTATGACGAGGCCTTTGCCCGTGCCACCGAAGTCCTGCGCGCCGCCGCCGAACACTGCGGACCGCTCGGCGTGACCATTGCCATGGAGCCGCTCGGCCACGTGGAAACGAACTTCCTCACCAGCGCCGCCGAGACCATCCGGCTGTGCGAGGCCGTCGGCCATCCCGCCTGCAAGCTCCACCTCGACGTGAAGGCGATGAGCTATGAGGACAAGCCGATCGGCCAGGTGATCCGCGAGAGCAAGGACTGGACCGTCCACTTCCACGCCAATGACCCGAACCTCCGCGGCCCTGGCATGGGTACCGTGGAATACGCGCCCATCGTCGACGCACTACGGGAAACGTCATACGACGGCTGGGTCTCGGTCGAGGTCTTCGACTACACGCCGACGCCCGAAGCCATCGCGACGGAAAGCCTCGCCAACCTGCGACGCTTCTTCGCCTGATTCCTTCGTCCAGGTAGGCGCATTGGTAACAATGCGGAAGCACGAGAGCAGTCCGCCTCCAAGGACCACTCCGCACTTTCACAAGTGCGCCTACGCGAAAGGTTTCCTCAGTGGAAATCATGCGAGTCCGCCGCATGAACCGGCTCCGCACCCGGCAAAGGATAGACCTCATCCACATAGATCGTCCTCATCCCTCCTTCAGCAATCTGCACCCGCCCCGCCGCCATCAGGAAGGGCTCGCTGACAATGGTCAGCCGCAGGCGCTGGAAGTTCTCTTTTTTAACGAACAGATTCGAAATCCCGGTCTCATCTTCCAAGGAGATGAAGCAATGCCCCTTCGCAGTACTAGGACGCTGGCGGCAGATCACCAGCCCCCCTACCCTCGCCGGCAGGCCATGAGGCAGGTTCTGGAGTTCCTGCGCATTCACCAGCTTGAGCTCCGGATGACTCCGCCGCCAGAGCTTCATCGGATGCGGTCCGGTGGAAGCACCTTGAATCGCGAGGTCCGAAGCCAAACGCTCCGGCAGACTCATGGCAGCCAGCACCTCGCCCTCCTCCTCTTCCGTCTCGCGCTCGCTCGCATCAAACAAATCGCCGTAAAGCGGCAGCTCGACCTGCCACATCGCCTTACGCCGATGCCCAACCTTGGGCAGATCGTTCAAAGCCCCCGACTTCGCGAGAATCCGCCGTTCCTTGGCATTCGGCGCCACGCGATAAAGGAAATCTTCCAGCGAATCGAAGGGCACTCCTTCCCTCTCCCGCAAGATTCTCTCCTGAGTCTCCTTCGAAACCCCGCGCAAGCGATGCAGCCCCAGCCGGAGGGTTTCCTTGTCCACCACCCCGGTGATCACGAGGCTATGGAGGCACGAAACCGGCAGGACATGGATCCCGTGATGCTTCGCATCTTGGATGAGTGAGTGCGCCGAGTAGAAGCCCATCGGCTGGTTGTTCAGCAGGCCGGCGTAAAAGGCGGCGGGTTCGTGCACCTTGAACCAGCAGGACCAGTAGGCGATCGAGGCGAAGGACAGCGCGTGACTCTCGGGGAAGCCGTAGAGGGAGAAATTCCCGACGGCATCCACCACCTTGTCCTGCACTTCCTTGGAAACACCCCGCTCTACCATTCGTTCGCGGAGCTTGTCCGTGACCTCGATCATCCGCTTGTTAGAGCGGTTGAAGGACATCGCCTTTCGCAGTTGAGCCGCTTCATTCCCGGTGAATCCCGCGATGATCTCGGCCATCTTCAGCACTTGTTCCTGAAACAGAGGCACACCCAAGGTTCGCTCCAAAACAGGCTCAAATTTAGGATGGATCCAGTCCGCTTTCTCGACCCCCTTTCGCCTCCTCAGATAAGGATGCAGCAACCCGCCCACGATCGGGCCCGGCCTGACGATCGCGACTTGGATAGCCACCTCATAAAATTTGGTCGGCTGTAGAATTGAGAGGGTGGCCATCTGGGCTCGCGACTCGACTTGGAAAGTCCCCACGGTATCGGACCTCTGCATCAGGTCGTAGACCTTCTTGTCTTCGAGGTCGATGCGAGCCAGCTCGAACTCCGGCTCCGTCCTGCGGCGAATCTCGATCATGTTCTCCATCGCTGCCAACATCCCGAGCCCTAACAGATCGATCTTCACCAGGCCAAGATCCTCGCAATCGTCCTTGTCCCATTGCACGATGGTGCGGCCCGGCATGCTCGCCGGCTGGATCGGCACGACTTCATCGAGCCCTTGGTTGCAGATTACGATGCCCCCTGAGTGCTGGCCCAGATGCCGCGGCAAGCCCAGCACGGCATGATAGAGCTTTTCCAAAGCCACCAGCCGCGGATGAGAGGGAGGCAACAGATTGGCCATCTGTGACTCAAAAACTTCCTGCCTCTCCGCTTCGATCTCTTCCGGGGTCGGCGGAGCCTCCGTGTCCGACCGTTTCCAGTGATAGGGCGTGCTGCCCAAGGAGGAGAATCGATCCGCAATCGATGGAGGAAAGCCTAGCACCTTCGACATCTCGCGGAAGGCCGACTTCCCTCGATAGGTGATGACGTTCGCCGTCATGGCGGCACCGCGGGCACCATACTTTTTGAAGACGTATTGGATCACCTTCTCGCGCTGGTCGCCCGAGGGAAAATCGATGTCGATGTCCGGCCACGACTTGTATTCGTTCTTGCTCGGTCCTTCCGAAAGAAAGCGCTCGAAGACGAGCTTCTGCGCCACCGCATCAATGCTGGTGATGCCGAGGACATAGCAGACCACCGAATTCGCCGCGGAACCCCGCCCTTGGCAGAGGATGCCTTGGTCACGGGCATATTTCACGATGTCTTGGACAATGAGGAAGTAGCCGGAGAGCTCCAAGCGACCGATCAACGCGAGCTCCTTGTTAATCTGGGCTTGAATCTCCGGCGTGACCTTCTTGTAACGCCACCTCGCACCGGTCTCGCACTTCTCCCGCAAGCACTGGGTTTGTTCATCCAAGCCCATGAGCCGGCCGGTCTCGTCCTCGTGGCAGGGGAATTCGTAACCCAGCTTTTCCAGCGTGAAATCGATCCGGTCCGAGAGTTCCTGTGTGTTCTCCAGGGCTTCCGGCAGATCGGCGAAGAGCTGCGCCATCCGCGGCGGTGATTTCAGGTGGCGCTCTCCATTCGGCTCTAACAATCTCCCCGCAGCATCCAGCGACGTATGATGGCGCAGGCAAGTAAACGCGTCCGCCAGCAAGCGATTCTCTCGCATGGCGTACAGCGGTGCATTGCTGGCCAGCAGTGGCAGGCGCAGGTGCCGGGCGAGATCGATGAGCGAGCGATTGAGCCTCGCATCGTCGCGCAATCCATGGCGGAGGATCTCCACATATACATTGCCGTGGCCAAAGGTGTGGATGAGGCCACGCGCCGCATGCAGGGCTGCGTCCCGGTCGTCGCGAAGGAGGTGGCGAATAACCGGGCCTTCTCGATCGCCGGTCAGGGCGATCAGGTCGCCGCAATTCATCTCAGCGTGGGCGACGATCTTATCCAAGCGCCGGTTAGTGAGATGCCGCGAGAGAATGCGGTAGCCTTTCCGGGTGGCGCAGATCACCGGCACATGCGCGCCATCGATTTCCAACGTAGCCCCGGTGATGGCGCGGATGCCCCGCTTGCACGCTTCATGATAAGCGCGGGCGGAGCCGTAGAAGCCCTCGTGATCCGTGACGGCGATGGTGGTGAGCCCGACCTGCCCCGCCCGCTCCATGAGGATCTCAGGATCGCTCGCACCGCGTAGGAAAGAGAAGGCCGAGCGGGCGTGGAACTCGTGGAATGGATGGCGGGCCTTCATTGGTAAAACCCATCGATCAACCACAAATCCGGCGGCGTGAAGGCAAGGCGCACGAGTTGGTCGCCGGCCAGCCGGACGTCCCACTCGATCCTTTGCCAGGTGGACTGCGGATCCCACCAGTGACCGGAGTGACGGAAAGGCCCGCGGACCTCCATGACCTGTCCCTTGTAAGGCCCGGTGAGCAACGCCAAGGGACGCGGCTGGCGCGGATCGGCATCGGCCGCCACCATCACCGGCGCGGCCGGACGGAGACGACGCAGGGGCAAGGAATTCGCAGGCTGGCATCCACCTGACGAAGAGGCTGTGTTTCCCTCCGCCGGAAGCAGCCGAAAATCGTCCGGCCGATGACTTGCCGGCGGCACCGGAATGCCCACCTTGCCGGGACCTAACAAGGCCTCCAGTTGCGCCAGGGTATCGGACCAGCGCTCCGGCTGCGGAAGCTGGCGGATGAACCAATCGCGCTGCGCCGCCGTGGGCAGCGTGGTTTCCACATCCAAGGTCAACCCCGTCATGTTGCCGCCGGTTTTCAGCGAATCTAACAGGACCTGGATCAGCCTGAGCAACTCCCCCTCCTCCACCCGCGGCTCGGGCAGGCGGATCTCCCGGTGCACGGCAGCGCCGCGCTCCAGATGGAAGACGATCTTCAAGGTCTTCACCGCCACATGACGGGCTGCCAGCCGGGCGGAAAGCGCGTGCAGCAAGCGCTTGAAGGCAAACACCAGCGGCTCGGTGGAGGTCACCGGTTCCTCGAAATCCATGGTCTGCTCCAGGCTCTCCGGCGGACGATGGAGGCGCAGCAGCCGGCAGGTTTTGCCATGCAGTAGATCGTGCCAGCCACCGGCTTGCGGACCGAGCCGCGCGGTCAATTGCTGGCGTGGCAAATTCATGAAATCGCCCAGCGTCGCGAGCCCCCAATCATTCAGCAGCGACAGGAAGGTGCCACCCTCGGGCAGGTAACCCAGCAGCCCCAAGGGCAACCGCCCCATCTCCCGTGGAGTGACCGTGCGACCGTGACAACTCTCATGCCGCACCGCGAGCCGCGCCAGGTCCGGCGTGGCGGCACGCGCATGAGCCGGCCAGACATCCGCCACTTCCAGCTCCCCCAGCCGCGCCGCGTGCCGTGAGGAAGTCCGCGACAAGTCTAACAAGAGCGTGTCCTTTCCCGCGATCTCGAGATCGGGCGTGATGCCTTCTGCCGCCGCGATCATCTGCCGCAGTAGCTCCGCCTCACCCGCGGGATCCGGCGTCAGCACCTTCAGATCGGGACAGCGGACCAGGGCGCGATTGAGCGGCCATCCGGGCGCGACGCCCGCACTGCGGGCGATCTCGTTCACGGCCTGCAGGCACAGCTTGATCTTCTCCAGCACCGCCTCCGGATCGACATCCGCTTCCAGTACCGCACAAGGCTTGCCCCGTGCGTCGGGGCAAGCGCGCAAGGCTGCCATCACGGTCAGATCCGGGAGATGGAGGGCGGCGAACATGGCGCTTCTATCAATTCACCCGCTTCATCCGCTCCGGAATCGCCTTCAACCGCGCGACGAGTTCGCGACGCGGGACTTCGAAATCCTCAAGACCCAGCCGGGCGTTCAAGGCGACCCGCACCGCGGCGCAGGGCACCTGGGCCACCGGCGACATGACTACCAGCCGGCAATGGCCGCTGCCCGCCGCCGTTTTCAGCCGCCACCACGCCGAGGCCGGGATGCCACTCAATTCCCGGCGGCTGATGCCACAGGTATCCAGCAGGATGAAAGGGATGTTCGCGTCCCGCACCAGCAGGTCGGTGGCCTTCAGCATTTCCATCGCGGTGCCGCAGCGGACCCACACCAGCCGCGAGCAGGCTTCGGGGGTGAAGGACGCCGGGTCGAAGTGATCGCCGCCGTCCACGAGGATGAAGTCCGGCAGCGGCGCGACTTCCCGCGGCTCTCCCAACAGCCCGGCCACCAGCAGGCTGAGGCCCGAGCCGATGACTTCCGAAATCGCGCCCGGCGGAAAAAACGCGGGATCGAAAGGCTGCTCCGGCACGGCTTCTTCGGCGGTGATCGACGGCGCGGCATGAGCCTGCGGGAATTTCTCCCGCAGTTGCTTGCGCAATTGCTCGATCACGGCGACAGCCATGAGGACCAGCCTAAGGGGAATTTTTAAATGTTCAACTGAACAGTTTGTTTGAAATTTCCCGCCATGATCCCGGGATTGCGTTCCCAATGAACTTTCTCCCGAAACATCAAGGGAACCGTTGCGTATCCGGTGCGGTCATGCGTCGCCTCACGTGCCATCTCCTGGTTGGGCTGACGGGCATTATGCCCGCTCAAGACGCGGCGCCGGGTGGTGAGGCGATCTACGCTGAACACTGCGCGTCCTGCCACGGCAAGCACGGCGAGGGAAACCCCGATGAAGTGGACGAGCCTCTCCACGGCGAGCGCTCGCTGGTTTCGCTGTCGCGCTACATTGACCGCAAGATGCCGGAGGACAAGCCGGAGCTGCTCAATGCCGAGGAGTCCCAGCGGGTGGCGGAGTTCATCTACGGCGCGTTTTACTCGGCCGAGGCGCGGGCGAAAAACACACGGTCGCCGAAGGCCGCATTCG
Organism: Luteolibacter arcticus; assembly: GCF_025950235.1. NCBI lineage: Bacteria > Pseudomonadati > Verrucomicrobiota > Verrucomicrobiia > Verrucomicrobiales > Verrucomicrobiaceae > Neoluteolibacter > Neoluteolibacter arcticus. The sequence continues at coordinate 1,138,407 of NZ_JAPDDT010000001.1, forward strand.
CCCGGCTGACCAACCGGCAGTTCCGCGAATCGGTCGCGGATTTGTTAGGCAGTTTCGGCCAAGCGACCCAGCCCGGCGAGGGCCGTGGCTTGAAGGCGCAGTACTTCGACTCCGATGGCATGAACAAGAAGGCCCGCAAGGCGCTCGAACGCGAGGACCGCGAGCTGGCCTTCGACTTCGGCGAGGGGCCACCTGCCGAGGGCATGAAGGCGGACCAGTATTCGATCGCGTGGGACGGCTCGCTGCTCGCGCCCGCGACGGGCTGGTACGAGTTCAAGCTGGTCACGCCGAATGGCGCGCGGCTTTACCTCAATGGCGACCAGCAGGACGGCGACGGGAATTTCCGCGACGACAGCGGCGCGAAACGCCAGCCAGCCCTGATCGACGCATGGGTCAGCTCCGGCGCGGAAGTCCGCGAGTTGAAGGCGCGGGTGTATTTGCTCGGCGGCCGCAGCTACCCCTTCCGGCTCGACTATTTCAAGTATCAGGACAAGCGCGGCCTCGTTCGCCTCGAGTGGAAGGCACCCCGCGGCGAGTGGGAAGTACTACGCGCGCCGTACCTCTCGCCATCGCGCGCGGTGCGGGTCGCCGTGGTGAGCACGGATTTCCCTGCCGACGATGCCAGCGAGGGCTACGAACGCGGCACCGGCATCTCCAAGGACTGGCACGAGGCGACCACCACCGCGGCGATCGAGGTGGCGAATCAGGTGCTAAGCCGCCTGCCCTTCCTGAGCAGGGCGAAAGACGGCGATCCGGAGCGCCCGGCGAAATTGAAAGGCTTCATCGCCACTTTCGCAGAACGGGCCTTCCGCCGGCCGCTCAGCGATGAGATGCGGCAGCTTTACGTCGAGCGGCCCTTTGCCGAAGGCACCCCGCCGGAGCAGGCGGTGAAGCGGGCAGTGATCCTGATCCTGAAATCGCCGCGCTTTCTTTATCCGGAACTCAGCAAGGAGAAGGACGACTACACCGTGGCATCACGGCTGGCCCTAGGCACGTGGGATTCACTGCCTGACCAAGCGCTGTTAGACGCGGCGAAGTCCAGCCAGCTCCGCACGCCGGAGCAGGTGAAGGCACAGGCGCAGCGGATGATCGCCGACCCACGGGCAAAGGCGAAGGCGAACGAGTTCTTCCAGCGCTGGCTGAAGCTCGATGCCGACGGCGACCTCCAGAAGGATCCGAAGGAATATCCCGGCTTCGACACGGCACTGGTCGCTGACTTGCGGCGCTCGCTGGAGCTATTCGTCGAGCAGACGGTGTGGAATGAGAAGTCCGACTACCGCGAACTGATCCAGGCGGATCACCTGCTTTTCAACGAGCGCCTGGCGAACTTCTACGGCGTGCCCGTGCCGGAGGGTGGCGGCTTCCAGTCGGTGAAGTTCGATCCCGCGCAGCGCGCCGGCGTGCTCACCCATCCCTACCTGCTCGCCCGGCTCGCGCATCCCGACAGCACCTCGCCGATCCACCGCGGCGTCTTCGTCACGCGGAATGTATTGGGCGGCATCCTCAAGCCACCGCCGGAAGCGATCGCCTTCGAGAACCACAAGTTCGATGCGAAGATGACGATGCGCGAGAAGGTCGCCGAGATGACGCGCAACGCGAACTGCATGACCTGCCACGAGACGATCAATCCGCTTGGCTTCACGCTGGAGAACTTCGATGCCGTGGGACGCTACCGCACGACCGAGGGCGAGCGCCCGATCGATCCCGAAGCCGACTACCACACGCTGGAAGGCGAGACGCTGCGGCTCCGCGGCCCGCGAGATCTGGCGAACCACGCGGTGGAATCGGCCGGTGCCCGCCGCGGCTTCATCCGCCAGCTTTTCCAATACGAGCTCAAGCAGAACCCCGCCGTGTATGGCCATGACACGGTGACCAAGCTCGATACCGCTTTCACCGCCTCCGGCCATCACGTCCGCCAACTCCTCGTCGAAATCAACGCCCTGGCCGCGCGCCACGGCATCGCCAGCCCCGACCAAGCCAGCCGATGAACACGACCACCCGCCGCCATTTCCTCCGCCAGCTCGGCCTGTCCGCAGCGGCCCTGCCCTTCCTCCCAGCCCTGCCATCGCTCGCACAGAACGCACCCGGCGCGAAGATGCAGCGCATCATCTTCCTGTTCACGCCAAATGGCACGATCCCCCCGGAATTCTGGCCGGATCAGACGGGGCCGGACTTCCAGCTCAAGCGCATCCTCGCGCCGCTGGAGTCCTTCAAGAAGCGGCTGATGACCTTGAAGGGCGTGCACAACAAGGTCCGCGGCGATGGCGATGGTCACATGCGCGGGATCAGTTGCCTGCTGACCGCCGACGAACTCTTGCCCGGCAATATCCAAGGCGGCAGCGACAAGCCCGCCGGCTGGGCGCGGAACATCTCCATCGACCAGGAGATCCGGAACTTCCTCCAAGCACGGCCCGAAACGGCCACGCGATTCGGCTCGCTCGAGCTCGGCGTCGCGGTTCCTAACAGAGCCGACCCATGGACGCGCGAATCCTACGCCGGCCCGAACCAGCCGCTGGCGCCTAACAGCGATCCCTACGCGCTCTTCGAAAAGCTCTACGGCAGCACGAAGGACCGCGAGAATCTCGGCAGCGTGCTCGATGAAGTCCGCGACGACCTGCGCACCATCGCCGCTCACGTCGACAAGGAGGAAAAGGACCTGTTAGACCAGCACGCCACTTTCGTCCGAGACATGGAGAAGGACCTGAAAAGCAGCGGCACCCAGACCCTGATGTTCCCCCCGCCCGCCCTTGAGGCCGGCGTGGCTCTCGACAACGACGGCATCCCGAAGATCAGCACCATGCAGGCAGACTTGCTGGTGAATGCCTTCGCCAACGGCATGGCCCGCGTCGCCACGCTGCAATACACCAACAGCGTCGGCCAGGCACGCATGCGCTGGCTGGACATCCACGAGGACCACCACCACCTCTCCCACGAGCCGGACAACAACGCCGACGCGCAGGAGAAGCTGGTGAAGATCAACATCTGGCTGTGCGAGCAAATCGCCTACCTGACCAAGAAGCTCGACAGCATCCCCGAGCCCGGCGGCCAAGGCACCATGCTCGACCACACCACCATCGTCTGGACCAACGAACTCGGCAAAGGCAACAGCCACTCCTTGGACAACATCCCCTTCGTCCTCGTGGGCGGCGGGCTCGGCTTCAAGACCGGCCAGGCGATGCAATTCGACAACGTCACCCACAACCGCCTCTGGCTGTCCATCGCCCATGCCTTCGGCCATCACATCCCGGTCTTCGGCCAGCAGCAGTTCTGCGACGGCGGGCCGTTGGGGTTGTCGTGAGTTCGGCTTCAGCTCATTACGGTCCCGGCTTTCCATCGCGTTCCGCCCCCTTCCACTTGCGCGTCCGGTCTCGCCTCCGCACGCGGGGCTCCAGCATCGCATCCCGATCCCGGAGGGATCAAAGCCAGTAGCCGGTGGTTGCAAACCACCGGTTCTGGTCGTCAGGCGAATTGGATCCCGGATGGGATTCCAGCCGGGCATGAAGCATGAGCGACTCCGAGCTACCCACGATGATCCGCAGATGTTAGACGGGCCCCATGCCCTCCACTCATACCTGCCTTCTCTACCATCTGATCTTCGCCACCAAAGGTCGCACCCCGCTCATCACCGGGGACTTCGGGGAAGACCTCCACGAATACCTCGGCGGCACAGTCCGGGGCTTGAAAGCGGTTCCCTTGGGCGTCGGCGGCGTGGCCGATCACGTTCACTTGCTGGTGTCGCTCAACGCCACGCATTGCCTCGCCGACCTCATGCGGGAGTTGAAGAAGAACTCATAGGTTTGGATCGCAGAGCGTTCAAAGAACAGGACATTCAAATGGCAGGAAGGCTATGCAGCTTTCACCGTCAGCGCCTCTTCCAGGGATAGCGTGCGGGATTACATCGCCCGGCAAGAAGAGCATCACCGCAAGAAAACGTCGCGGGAGGAATTGGCGGAAATTCTCAAAAAATGCGGCGTGCCGTATGACGAGAGTTATTTCGAATGAGGAAGCGGAACGTGCAACCTGCCCAGCTTGAATCCCATCCGGGATTCCTTTCGCATTCCATCGCAAACCGCTGGTAGTTCGCTTCGCTCAACCCCCGGCTACTGGCTGTGATCCCTCCGGGATCGGCGTGGTGCGATCCTCGATGATGAGATTCGACTCCACTCACACGAGGGACTCGTGGGCTTCGCAGAAGGATCGCAACCGGGTTCACCCTACCAACAAAAAACACCCCGGCCTTGCGGACGGGGCGTCTGATGAAATGAAGCGTTGGACTCGAGCTACGTCAGCTCAGATCTCCGCCACCGGCAGGTTGGCGACTTCCTCGCGGACCTTTTCGGCGAGCAGCGTCGAAAGGTAGCGCTCCGTGGACGAGCACCCGATGGTCACGATGCGCTTGCCTTGATACTCCGGACGCTTGGCGACCTGAATGGCGGCCCATACGTTGGCACCGGTGGAGATACCGGCCGGGATGCCTTCGTCGGTGTTGAGCGCTTGGGCGGTGGCAAAGGCATCCTCGTTGGAAACCTGGATCACCTCATCGATGATATCGACGTTGAGGTTCTTCGGGATGAAACCGGCACCAATGCCCTGGATCATGTGCGGACCCGGAGCACCGCCGGAGATGACCGGGCTGGCGACGGGCTCCACGGCGAAGGTCTTCATATCAGTGCGACCCTTGAGGACTTCCGAGACCCCGGTGATGGTGCCACCGGTGCCGACGCCAGCAACGAAGGCATCGATCTTTCCATCGGTGTCGCGCCAAATTTCCTCGGCGGTGGTTTCGCGGTGGACCTGCGGGTTGGCCGGGTTCTCAAACTGCCCGGGGCCGAAGGAACCGGGGTTCTCTTCAAGCAGTTGCTTAGCCTTGGCGATGGCACCACCCATGCCGCGGGCACGGGGAGTCAGCACGATCTCGGCACCGAGCAAGCGGAGTAACACGCGGCGCTCAATCGACATGCTTTCCGGCATCGTCAGGATGCAGCGGTAGCCCTTGGCACGGGCGACGAAGGCCAGCGCGATACCGGTATTGCCGGAGGTCGGCTCGATGATCAGGCCGCCGGGCTTGAGCGAGCCATCCTTCTCGGCGGTCTCGATCATGGCCTTGCCAATACGGTCCTTCACGCTGAACAGCGGGTTGAAGAACTCGGCCTTCACCAGCACCTCGGCACCGAGACCCTGGGTCAGTTTGTTCAGGCGGATGAGCGGAGTGTTGCCAACGGTGGCAACCATGGAGTCTGCGATAGGCATAAGTTTATGGGGCGAGATGTTGGATAGGAGATTGAATGGGAGAGGCAGCGAAAGGCTACGGAAAAACGGCGCAAATTACGTCACCGGCGACGGCACGGAGAAGCCTGCGGGCGTCTCCCCCACGAAGTAAACATCGCGGTCCGGCCGCGAGCCCGGCGTGTGCACGTCGAGCATCACCAAGGCCTCGTCGCTCGTGATGAAGGCATGGGTGGTCCCGGGCGGCAGGCGCAGGAAATCACCGGCGCGAAGAGCGTGCTCCACGCCATCGAGCACCGAGATCCCGCTCCCGGCCAGGACGAGGTAGAGCTCCTCCGCCAGCTTGTGATAGCTGGTGGAGGTGCGCTGGTGCGGCTCGATGCGGACCCGGTAGGCCGTCGCGGCCCCCTCGTCGGAGACCGGGATCAGCGTCTCGATCTCGTACGGACCGAGACGCGCCGTTTCCGTCCCCTCGCCTTCCTTCACATGCAACACCCGGAGCGACGATGCCATGGCTGACGTGACGTGTGAGGTGAGGAGCTGTTAGATCTGGAAGTCCGAGTTGCCGGAGTCCAGGTGAAGGCCGCACTCGTATTTCTCGCCGTTGAAGCGGGTCTTTTCCGCAGAGAGTCCATCCACGGCCGGCACCGTGCTGTGCCAGTCGCCCATGGTCACGTAGCCTTCCGCCTCCAGCGGATGGCGCGGCAGGTCGTGCTGGTGCATGAAGACCGACACCTGGGCATCGGCCCAATCGAGGATTGGATACACCTTCAGCGTCTTCTTCTGCTGCTCGGCGAAGGCGCGCTCGGCACGGCTGCTCGAGTGGCTGCGGCGAACACCGCTGATCCAGACGTCGGCACCGAGTTCCTTCAGCGCGCGGTCCATCGGCTCGATCTTCGTGAAGATGCCGTACTGATCCATGCCTTCCTTCCCTTGCTCCCACAGCTTCCCGTAAAGGGCTTCCATGCGGGCGGCGGAGTGCGTCGGTTGGTAAACGCGGAGGTCGGTGCCGAACCGCTTGGTCAGCTCGTCGGCGTAGCGATAGGTCTCCGGGAAATGGTAGCCGGTATCGATGAACACGACCGGGATCTCCGGCGCGTTGTCCGCGATGAGCTTGAGCATGACCGCTGCTTGCAGGCCGAAGCTGGTCGAGGCGACCAGACGGCTGCCGTAGCGTTCGTGCAGGAGTTTGAGCCGCTCGCCGGCCTTCAGGCGGGCGAGTTCCTCCGAGAGCGCTTCGGCTTCGGTCGGAGTGGCGATGCGTGTGATGGTGGACATTTTGGTAAACCGCGATGAACGCGAGGGAATGAGTTGATTTGAAAACGGAAAGACGGAGCGGTGGGTCGGCCTAAGGTCGACACCGCTGACATCCGGTTTCGCATTCCCTGTTCATGGTCGGTTCAGTTCTTGAGCGCCTCTTCCTTGATGTTCTTGTGGAAGTCGGAGCCCTGCTTGGTTTCGGCGACGATGCCGGCTCGGATGACGAAGTCACCGAAGTGTTCTCCTGCATTCCGCTCCTTCGCGAAGCGTTGGAAGATCGGGCCCAGCAGGCCGCGGATCTCATTCGAGTGGATATCCTGACGGTAGAGCTTGCTGAGTCGCTGGCCGGCATGGCCGCCGCCCAGATAGAGATTGTAGCGATCCGGTCCGCGACCGACGAAGCCGATCTCGGAGATGAACGGACGGCCGCAACCGTTCGGGCAGCCCGTCATGCGGATGGTGATCGAGTCATGGCGGAGGCCGGCGTTTTCCAGTTCCTCCTCCAGCTCGGTCACCACTTCCGGCAAATAGCGCTCGGCTTCCGCGAGGGCCAGCGCGCAGGTCGGCAGGGCGACGCAGGCGATCGACGCGAGACGCAGCGCACTGCGCTCGTGGCTGTGGTGCATGCCGTACTTCTCCAGCAGCGCCTCGACCTCCGAGCGCTTCTTGGCGGAAATGTTGGCGATAATCAGATTCTGATTCGCGGTCAGGCGGAAGTCGCCGTCGTGGATCTTGGCAATCTCGAGCAAGCCGGTGCGCATCGGGAAAGCCGGCGTGTCGAGCACGCGGCCGCCTTCGACGAAGAGCGTGTAGTGGAAGTTGCCCTTCTCGTCCTCGACCCAGCCGAAGCGGTCGCCATTGTCGGTGAACTTGTAGTCGCGCACCGGGCCGAGCTCATAGCCGAGGTATTCGTTGAGCTTCGCTAGGATCCACTCCGGACCGTGGTCATCCACGGTATACTTGAAGCGCGAGTGCTTGCGGTCGGTGCGGTCACCGAAGTCGCGCTGCACCAGCACCACCTTCTCGGCGACATCCACGATCTGCTCCGGGGTGCAGAAGCCGATCACGTCTGCCAGGCGCGGATAGGTCGCCTCGTTGCCGTGGGTCGAACCCATGCCACCACCAACGGCGACGTTGTAGCCGACCAGCTTGTCGTTCTCGACGATGGCGATGAACGAAAGGCAGTTCGCGAAGATGTCCACGTCATTGCTCGGCGGCACGGCGATGGTGATCTTGAACTTCCGGGGCAGGTAGGTCTTGCCGTAGATCGGCTCCTGTTCCTCCGTTTCGGACGTCTCGATCTTTTCGCCATCCAGCCAGATCTCGTGGTAGGCACGGGTCGCCGGCGTGAGGTGCGTGGAAATGTCCTGCGCCGCCTTCAGCACCTCGGCATGCACCGAGGAGAGATGGGGGTTTGGATTGCACATCACGTTCCGGTTCACGTCACCGCACGCCGCGACGGTATCCATCGCAGTCTGGTTGATCTCCTTGATCGTGCGCTTCAGGTTCGACTTGATGATGCCGTGGAACTGGAAGGCCTGGCGCGTGGTCAGCTTGATCGTGCCGTTGGCAAACTGCGTCGCGAGCCGGTCCGTCTCGATCCACTGGTGCGGCGTGGCCACGCCACCGGGCACGCGGATGCGGATCATGAAGGAGTAGGCCTTCTCAAGCCGGTGCTTGCGGCGGTCATTGCGCAGATCGCGATCGTCCTGCTGATAGGTGCCGTGGAACTTCAGCAACTGCTGGTCGTCCTCCGACATCGAGCCGGTGGACTGGTCGGCGAGACCTTCCTGAATGGTGCCGCGCAGGTAGTTCGAGCGCGTCTTGATGCCTTCGTTGGCGGAGAGTTTCTTTTCGCTCATGGCGTCTGAAAAAATTGGAACTTGGGAACCTTTGACCCGGTGCTTCGTCAGTACACATCGCGCTGGTAGCGCTTCGACTTCTTGAGATCCTCGACGTAAGCCTCGGCCACCTCGCGGGATAAGCCACCCTCTTTCTCCACGACGGCGATCAGCGCGTCGTGGACGTCGCTGGCCATGCGTGAGGCATCGCCACAGACGTAGAAGTGCGCGCCTTCCTGGAGCCAGCCGTAGAGCTCCTTCGCGCGGTCCAGCATGCGATGCTGGACGTAGACCTTCTCCGGTTGGTCGCGGGAGAAGGCGACATCGAGCTTGGTCAGGTTCCCCTCCTTGAGATGGTCCTGCCACTCGGTCTGATAGAGGAAGTCGTAGGTGTAATGCTGGTCGCCGAAGAACAGCCAGTTCTTGCCCGGCTTGCCGAGCGCCGCGCGGTGCTCGACGAAGGCGCGGAACGGCGCCACACCGGTACCCGGGCCGACCATGATGACCGGCGTATCAGCCGAGGCCGGCAGGCGGAAGTTCTTGTTCTGGTGCGTATAGACCGGCACCTTGCCGCCCTTTTCAATCAGGTCGGCGAGGTAAGTCGAAGCCACACCTTTCCGCGGCTGGCCGTGAGCCTGATAGCGCACGGAAGCGATGGTGAGGTGGACTTCACCGGGATGCGCCAGGGGGCTCGAAGCGATCGAGTAAAGCCGCGGCGGCAGCTTCCGTAAAATCCCCACCAGATCGGCAGCCGCGACACCATCGGGAGCGAAATCGGCAATCGCATCGGCGATCCAGCGACCCCATTGGTAATCCTTGAGCTGATCCTTCGCGTCATCGGCGAGCAGCGCCGCGAGCTTCGCCGAACCGGAGATCGCCTGGAGCTTGGTCAGCACGGCGCGCGACAACGCGGTAACGTCGTAGTCTTCGCGCAATGCATCGGCCAAGACCTTCGCACCCACGCCCTTCACCTCGACATTCTCACTGCCGGAAAGCTTCGCTGCCTTGAGGATGCCCTCGACGATGTCCGGCGCATTCACCGGCACCACGGCGAGCGCGTCGCCGGCTTCGTAGGTCAGGCCGGAGCCTTCGAGCGACAGCTCGTAGTGCCACGTCTCCTTTGTCGTGCCCTTGCCATTCAACAGCACCTTTTCAAGCAGTTCGGACGGGAACGGGTTCTTCTTCCCGTATTCCTCCGCCACGTGAGTCGCCGTCGGCGCGAGTGTCACCGCTGCGGGAGCCGCAGGGCCGAAAGACTTCAGCGCCGCATCCAGCCACTCGGAATACGGCTGCTCATACTCCACGTCGCAATCCTGGCGCGGCGAAATCCGGGTCGCACCGAGCGCCTCCAGACGAGCGTCGACGTCCTTGCCGATCTGGCAAAACTTCTCATAGGCCGTATCGCCCAACGCGCAGACCGAGAACCGCACGGCAGGCAAATGAATCGCCGAGCCATTCATGAACTCTTTGTAGAAAGAGGTCGCGCTTTCCGGCGGTTCGCCATCGCCCCACGTGCTGACGATCACCAGCAGGTTCTCCACCTTCGCGAGATCGGCCGGTGAAATGTCCGACATGTTCTTCACGGCGGCTTGGAAACCCCGCTTCTTCGCTTCCTTTGCTGACAGATCCGCCAGCTTTTCGGAATTCCCCGACTCGGTGCCGTAGAGCACGGTCAGCTTCAGCGAACCCGCGGACGCAGCGACGGGAGCCGCGGCCACTGGCGCGGCAGAAAGAAATCCAGCCAGCCAAAAGCGCTGGGACGCGTCGAGGCCAGCCAGCGCCAAATCGAGGGCGCGGCGTTGGTCGGGAGAGAAGGGAGCGTGCTCGGGAAGCATTACCTTAGTTACTTGCTCAGGTTTATATGGTTTCGGCCGGAGCATTCACCTCCCCTGCCCCCCGCGCAAGGGGAAATTCCGCGGGAGGCGCAATTTGCGCCCCGACTTTCGCCCTCCCACGAAACGATAGGACATCCGCGCATGATCCGGCAAAAGCCGGACGTTTTCATCATCCCGCATGCCGTTCCCGACCTTCACCTTCACCGGCTTGGCCCTGCTAGGCCTCCTCGCCAGCGCCGTTGCCGATACCTCGTTGAAGCTGGAGCGCTTCGACGGCCCCGCGCCATCCTTCAAGGAACCCGCGCCCGGCACGGTGGAAATCCACGGCGCGATGTCCGTGCGGGCGACTCCCGCGAAAGCCCCCGCCGAAGCCGAACAAGTGCTGGAACTGGACTACTTCTGCGCTGGCGGAGTCCCCTCTTTCGCCGCCCTACCCGGCCCACCCTTCGAGGCGAAGACCGCGCGCTACCTGCCGCCCTCGGCCACAGCGAAACCTGGAGCACCTATGCCGCCCGGCTCGCGCCCGCCGACAAGCCCATGCCCGCCGGCTGGCAGCAATTGCGCTTCGACCTCCCCCTTCCCGCTGGCCGCGTGCTGCAAATCCGCAACGCCCGCCTGCGCCCGGAACGCCCCGGCGAATTCGACGCCCCGCGGCCGACCCATGCCGCCTCCAAGGAAGCACTCGAGGCTTACCTCGGGTGCACCTTCCCCTCCGCCCTGACAAAGGTCGCCGTCGGCAAGGAACTAGTCCACATCGAAGGCAACGCAGCCAAGAACAGCGGTCAGATCTTCCTAGCGGACATCCCGATGGACCTACCGCTCGATGACTCGCGCTCTTGGCAAACGCTCGTCGAGGTCAAGCCGGCCGCGGATGGCAGCTTCGTGCTCGATGTCCCCCGCCGACGGCAGCGCGACGGCCTCGACTACGACCGCCTGACCACGCGCTGGCAGCTTGTCCGCAAGTCCGGCGCATCCACCGAGCGACTTTCCCACGCCCGCTATGCCGATCAAGTCGAGTGCCGTGCGCCCGATCTCCCCCCCGCCGCGCCCAAGAACAAAAAGGGCCTCGGCGGCTGGCACACCGGCCGATTGCCCGACGAGCTCGAGGATCTCGGCATTTCCGCCGTCACGGTCAATGTGATGATTCACACGCTGGCATCCCTCACGCCCGGCCCCGATACCACGCCCTTCACGTGGCAGGGCCGCACCTACCATGCCCGCGAAAAGGCACTCGCCGACCTCGACGCCACCTTCCTCGAAGCACAGAAGCACTCCGTGATGGTCTCAGCCATCCTGCTGATCGCGAATCCAGCCAAGGACTCCAGCCCGGAAGTGAAGCTGTTAGGCCACCCGGACGCCACTCGCGACGGCGCCTTCGCCATGCCGAATGTCACCTCGCCGGAGGGCATCTCCCTCTACGGCGCCATCCTCAACCTGATGGCCGAGCGCTGGTCGCGCCCCGATGGCAAGCACGGCCGCGTCCACCAATGGATCATGCACAACGAGGTCGACGCCGGCTGGGTCTGGACCAATGCAGGTGACAAGCCCGCGCTCGTTTTCATGGACCTCTACCAGCGCTCGATGCGGCTGATGGACCTCATCGCCCGGCAGTATGACCCTCACACCCGCCCCTTCATCACCCTCACCCATCACTGGGCGCACCACGGCGATCCCAAGTGGTATGGCTCCAAGCAAATGATCGACCTGCTGGTGAAATTCACCCGGACCGAGGGCGATTTCCCCTGGGCGCTCGCCTACCATCCCTACCCGCAGGACCTCTTCAATCCGCGCGCTTGGGAAGACGAGCAGGCCACCTTCAGCTTCAGCAGCCACAAGATCACCCCGAAGAATCTGGAAGTGCTCGACGCCTACATGAAGCAACCCGCCCTGCTCTATCAGGGCAAGGTCCGGCCGGTGCACCTCTCCGAAAACGGCTTCAACTCCAAGGACTACTCCGCCAAGGAACTCGCCGACCAAGCCGCCGGCATGGCGCTCGCGTGGAAGAAAATGGCTGCCCTGACCTCGATCGAATCCTGGCAGTATCACAACTGGATCGACAACCGCCACGAAGGCGGCCTCAAGATCGGCCTCCGCAAGTTCCCCGACGAACCCGGCGACCCGCTAGGCAAGAAACCCATCTGGCACCTCTACCAAGCCCTCGGCACCCCGCAGGAAGACCAGGCCTGCGCGCCGTACCTACCGGTCATCGGCATCTCATCGTGGGACGAAGCGATCCACCGGGAATCGATCCATTGACAACGAGGCGGAGGGCGCGCTTGCCGTCCCGCGTGATCCGTGCGTAGAAATCGCCCGCGGGCAGCCGGGCTAACGTCCGGGAGTCCGTGGGCTTCCCATCAGGTGGCATCATCCGGTGACAAGCCACGGGTCGTAATTGACTCAAAACAAACAAAAAGGAGGGGTGGCAGAGTGGTCTATCGCGTCGGTCTTGAAAACCGAAGTCGGGCAACTGACCGTGGGTTCGAATCCCACCCCCTCCGCTCTCTTTGACCCCTCGCCCCGCCATGTTTCGCCTGCTGCTGTTGGTTTGGCTGTTGTTCACGGGAGTGGCCGCCGCGCACCAGATTGCGGAAGTTTCGATGTCCGTAGCGCTCGATGGTGACCGTGTGACCGCGATCGCTGACGCGGATGCCGCCTACATGCTGCCGGAGTTTCGCGGCGACGAGGACGAGGAGGCGAAAGACCTCGCGTGGTTGCGCGAGCAGGGCCCGGACGGTTGGCGCAAGATCGCCCGCGAGTGCGAGGCCTACTGGCGCGACTGCCTGCGCGTGAAGGCCGGCGATCAGGAACTCGCATGGACCCTGCGGGTTCCCGATCTGGAAAAGGAGAAACCCGGCTTTCTGGAGAACGGCGATCCCGAAGAACTGCCGATGCTGGAAGTGGTGATCGAGGCCACGCTGCCGACTGGAGCGACGAAGCTCGGAGTCGCGTGGAAAGAACCCTTCGGCGTAAATCTCATCGTCACCACCGGCGAGGGTGAATCCGCGGAAACCAAGCCCTTCGTCAGTGGCGAGGAGGGTGTCGTCGCCGAGCGGACTGCGGCGGAAACAGAAATGAAGCCCGCGGAAACATCAGTCGCCGGTTGGATCAAGCTCGGCTTCATCCACATCCTCCCCAAAGGCGTCGATCACATCCTCTTCGTGCTCGGGCTCTTCCTGTTAGTGCCCAAGTGGAAGCCGCTGCTCCAACAGACCATCGTTTTCACGTTGGCCCACTCCCTTTCGCTCGCCGCCGCCGCGCTCGGCTGGGTCCGCTTTCCCTCCACGCCCGTCGAGATCCTCATCGCCGCCAGCATCGCATGGGTCGGCATCGAAAACTTCTGGGCCAAGGAACTCGGCAAGGGCCGGCTCATCCTCGTCGGCATCTTCGGGCTGGTGCACGGGCTCGGCTTCGCCGGCGTGCTCGCCGAGTTACTGCCAGCGGGTCAGCCGGAGAAACTCCCGGCCGCACTCCTCGGCTTCAATGTCGGCGTCGAACTCGGCCAGATCGCCGTGCTGATGCTGGCGTTCCTCGTTGTTAGCGCATTCACACTAGCCCATTTTGTTTTCCGGCGGGTCACGAATCGCCTCGTTCAAAAGGCGTTACCCGATTCCTGGCGGGTTTCCTGCAACTGGTCGTACGCGCGCCATGTGTGGGTGAAGCGGATTGGCTCCGTGATGGTCGCCTTGGCCGGCCTGATCCTCGTCATCGAGCGGGTGGCGAACATCGAAATCGTGCCATTCCTGTGACGCGGCCGCGAAGGGTTCAGACTCCGCCGCGGCGTCCTTAGAGGCTGTCTGAAAAATCATCTCCCCGCGGATTTTAATCTGTACTAGTTAGGTCAGGTATTGGAGAAGCTCGGGATGCCAGATTACCCGAGCAGCTTGACC